>JAVRPX010000122.1:0-8378 GCA_032161985.1 Mycobacterium sp. | reverse complement strand
AGTCCCGCGATCCGGTCGTCCTCCTCGCCGAGGGCGGTCAACAGGATCACCGGAATGGTGTAGCCGCCACGCTGGCGCAGGCTGCGGCACAGCGTCAGGCCGTCGGGGCCGGGCATCATCACGTCGAGCACCGCGACGTCGATGCGCTCCGAACCGAGCAACCGCAGCGCCTCGGTGCCGTTGTGAGCAATCGAGACGTCGAGGCCGTCACGCTCAAGGTACCGGCGCACGACATCGCGCACGACGGTGTCGTCGTCGGCGATCAGCACCCGCGTCATAGATCGACCTTAGCGTTGCGGCGCCGCTACCAGCGCCTATGTCATTGTTCCGTCACTGTTCATTCGTTGCCGATCCCGTCGCGGACGGCCTACCGTCCAGAGGTATGCCGGACGTCACGGTGGTGCTGCCCTGCCTCAACGAGGCGGCGTCGCTGCCGGGCGTGCTGGCCGTGATACCCAACGGGTATCGGGCGCTGGTGGTCGACAACAACAGCACCGACGGCACCGCCGACGTGGCGCGTCGGCACGGTGCAGAGGTGGTCGCCGAACAGCGGCCGGGCTACGGATCGGCGGTGCATGCCGGGGTGGTGGCGGCGACGACGCCGGTCGTGGCGGTGATCGACGCCGACGGGTCGCTCGATGCGCGCGACCTGCCGGCGTTGGTCGCGGAACTCGACGGTGCGGACATGGTGATCGGGCGTCGCCGCGCCGTGAACGGACTGCGGTGGCCGTGGCATGCGCGCCTGGGGACCGCGGCGGTGTGCTGGCGGCTGCGCACCCGCTATGGGCTGCCGGTTCATGACATCGCGCCGATGCGGGTGGCGCACCGCGAGGCGCTGCTGGCGCTTGGCGTCAAGGACCGCCGATCCGGCTACCCGTTGGAACTGCTCGTGCGCGCTGCACAAGCGGGCTGGCGCGTGGTCGAGCGCGATGTCGCGTACGGCCCGCGCACCGGCGGCAAGTCGAAGATCAGCGGCTCGATGCGGGGGAGTGTCATTGCGGCACTGGACTTCTGGCGGGTGATCTCGTGATCCCCGTCGTCGTGCTGGTAGTCGCCAAGGCGCCGGTGCGGGGCCAGGCGAAGACCCGGCTGGCGGCCAGCGTCGGCGATCGGGCCGCGGCTGACATCGCCGCCGCCGCATTGCTGGACACGCTCGACGCGGTAGCGGCCGCCAATGTCGTAGCCCGGGTGGTCGCGCTGACCGGCGATCTGAACGGCGCCAGCGCGGGCGAAGAAATCCGTTCAAGTCTCGCCGACTTCACGGTGGTGCCGCAGCGCGGCGCAACCTTTGCCGAACGGTTGGCGAACGCGCACGTCGACGCCGCCGAGGCTGCCGGCGGGCTTCCGGTCCTGCAGATCGGGATGGACACCCCGCAGGTGAGCGCCGACCTGATCGGGGAATGCGCGCGCGAACTGCTTGCCGCCGACGCGGTGTTGGGCCTGGCTCGGGACGGCGGCTGGTGGGTGCTCGGCGTCACCGAGGCAACGATGGCCGACTGCCTGCGCGCGATTCCGATGTCGCGATCCGACACCGGCGCTGTAACGCTGGCGGCACTTGGCGACACTGGTGCAAGTGTGAGCCTGGTTCCGACGCTGGCGGATGTGGACACCGTCGCCGACGTCGACGTGGTCCGGCAGGAGTGCACACCCGAGAGCCGGTTCGTGCGGGCCACCCGGGACGTGTCCCATGCTCGGTAATCTCTACGACCGCGCGCTCGATGGAGAGTGCTGCTGGCTCCGTCACGACGACGGGCGCGTGGACCGGCTCCCGGTGCGCAGCTGGCTCGGCGGCCGCAACGCCGACGACCGATTCGACCACGCAATGGTCGGGCTGTGTGACGGCCCGACGATCGACTTGGGTTGCGGTCCTGGTCGTTTGGTAGCTCGTCTGGTCCAGCGTGGCGTGCCCGCACTGGGGGTCGACCAGTCCGCCACCGCCGTCGCACTGGCGCGCCGTAGCGGTGCCCCGGCTTTACGCCGCGACGTGTTCCAGCCGCTGCCGGGCGCCGGCCGGTGGCAGACGGTGCTGCTGGCCGACGGCAACGTCGGCCTCGGCGGTGACCCGTGGCGCATTCTGCGGCGGGCGGCCGAACTGCTGCGCAGTCGCGGGCGGTGTTTGGCCGAATTCGACGCGGCGATCAGCGGCGTGCACGCGGGATGGGTGCGGTTGGAGTCGGCGCGCGCGATCGGCCCGTGGTTTCGGTGGGCGTCGGTTGGCGTCGACTGCGTGGCCCCGCTGGCCGACGACGTCGGCCTCGCGGTCGCGGGCGTCCACCCGATCGGCCGTCGCGTGGTGGTCAGCCTGGCGGCGACATGACGACCACCTCGTTGCGCGGCACGGCCGTCACGGCCCGCGTTGGCCTCGCATTGGGTGCCGCGGTGACGGTGTGTTTTGTGACCGGGCTGATCAGTCACTTCATCCAGCACCCGCAGCCGTGGTTCTTCTGGCCGACCCGGCCAGTCTGGCTGTACCGCGTCACGCAGGGCCTCCATGTCATCTCCGGTATCGCTGCAATACCGCTGATCATCGTCAAGCTATGGTCGGTGTGGCCAAAGCTGTTCGAGCGTCCGCTCATTGGTGGGCTGGTCCGGCAGATCGAGCGGTTGTCGATCCTGGTGCTGGTCGGGTCGATGCTGTTTCAGCTGTCAACCGGCCTGCTCAACATCGCGCAGTGGTACGCGTTCAAATTCTTCTTCACGACAAGCCATTACGCGATGTCCTATGTCGCGGCAGGCGCGGTGATCGTGCACATCGGTGTGAAGCTGCCGGTGATCCGTCGCGCTTTGGGGGAGCCGGTCGACGACATGCCCGTTTTCGACGGGCCGTCGCGTCGGGCGGTGCTGCGTGGCACCTGGGTGGCCGTGGCCCTTGCGACCGTCGTCACGGCGGGGCAGACGATTCCCCTGTTGCGCAAGGTGTCGGTGCTGGCGCCGCGCTCAGGTCAAGGCCCGCAAGGGGTTCCGGTGAACCGCTCGGCGATCGCCGCGGGTGTGCTGCGCAGCGCACGGTCACCGGACTACCGGTTGACGGTCACGAATGGTGCGACGACGCGGGCGTTCACCGCCGCGGAACTGGCCGCGATGCCGCAGGCGACGTACCGGCTGCCGATCGCGTGTGTCGAGGGATGGAGCGCCGACGCCGAGTGGACGGGTGTCATGCTTGCCGATCTAGTCGCGGCCGTCGGCGCCTCGCGTGACTCGGATGTGCGGATGATCTCGCTGGAACCGCCGGGCCCGTATTCGCGCACAGTGTTGCCTGCCCGGCATGCGCGCGACAGCAGGACCTTGATCGCACTGAAGCTCAACGGCCAGACGCTGGACCTGGACCACGGGTACCCGTGCCGGCTGATCGCGCCGACGAGACCCGGTGTACTCCAGACGAAGTGGCTGGCGCGGATTGAGGTGGTTCCATGACCACCGTGCGGGTGGTCCTCATCGGAGTCGGCCTGGTGATCGGCGGGTACGGAGCGGTGCTGGTGTGGGAGAACCCGCCGGTGATCATCATCCGGATTGTGGTGTGGGCACTTGTCGGCGTAGTGCTGCACGACGCGGTGTTTGCGCCGCTGTGCGTCGCGCTGGGCTTCACGGGCCGACGACTAATCCCGGGTAGGTGGTGGCCTCCGGTCGCGGTGGCGGCATTCTGCAGCGTCGTACTGGTGTTCCTGGCGATCCCGGTCTACGGCAAGCCCGGCATGCGCCCGGACAACATGACTGTGTTGGACCGCAATTACCCACTGGGGCTGTGGATTTCGCTTGCGATCGTGTGGGCCTGTGTGCCGCTGTACTACCTAACAATGGCGGCGCGCCGTCGTATTGGCGCCGGCCCCAAGGACAGACCCTCTTCACGGCCCTAGCGTCGAGTTCGACACCAGGGTTGTTGATCATCGTCGCGGCGGGTCTGTCCGCAGCCCTCGTGTCGATCTCGGCGATAGCACTGCGGCACCTACCAGTTCGTCAGAATGAAGTGGTTGAGCAGGAGCGCGCCGACGATGTTGAGCGCCAACCACCAGCGGTGTGACCGCGGCGGCAACAACGCCCCTGCAGCGGTGAGCCATACGGTGAACGGCAGCCAGATGCGTTCGGTCTCGGCCTTGCTCAACATGGACAGGTCCGCGAACACGATCGCCAGCAGCGCGCCGAGCACCACGAGGTGCAGGCCGGAGCGACGCTTGATCGCAGCGATGTCGAATGCCCGGCCGATACCGGCCACGCTGCCCAGGCCGATCGCGCACACCACCGACGCGAAGTTCGCCCACGACCAGTACTGGAAAGGCCTGTCGTTGGCGATTCCCTGCCAGTAGCGTTGCTGCACCAGCGTGTAGCCGTCGAACCACCAGAACCCCGCCGCCACGAAGACGCCGACGACCGCCAGGGCGGCAAGCACCGCGGGAACGGCGGCCCGTACGGCGGATCGCCAGTCCGCCGCCGAAATCAGCACCGCTACCGCAGGTAGTGCCAACAGCACGAGGCCGTAGTTCAGGAAGATGCCCCAGCCGAGCAAGAGTCCAGAACCAACGGCGGCCACGATCGGCCAGCGGACGGTACGCCGGGCGGCCAGCGCCAGCAGCGTGATGCCCCACGCGGCCACGCCTGCGAAGTAACCGTCGGCGGACACCGCGATCCAGATGGCCGTCGGCGCGACCGCGACGAACGGCGCCGCCAGTCGGGCCGTGTTCTCGTCCGCCAAGGCGCGCACCGCCACCACAATCGCGGCCGCGGCGCTGGATCCGACCAGCAGGCACAGCAATCCCGCCCATGCGCCGCCGCCAAGCCCGATGCGGTCAAGCCACACGAAGGTCAACAGCGCCCCCGGTGGATGACCCGACACATGGGTCATCCACGAATTCGGTTGGAAATCAAGGATTCTGCTGGCGAACGTGCGCACCGCGTCGGGAATGTCGGTGACGGTTGGCACCTGACGCAGGTACTCGTGACGGGCGGTGAGCCGGCCCGCGAAGCCGCGTTGCCAGCCGTCGATCATGGCCAGCGAGAACGCCCAGGCGCACGCGGTGGCCCAGGTCACCCACGGCAGTGCCCGCCACGGCAGCCGACCCGCGACCGCCTGCCCCCACAGCACGGCCGCGATGCCGATCACGACGGCCGGGACTGTGCCCCAGCCGACGTGGGCGTTCCACCAGCCGAAGATCGGCGCCGTGTCGGCGAAGCTGTACAGCCGTCCCTTCGAGGCGTTGATCAGCGGGGTGACGATGCCGAGATGCAGATGCGGAACGACGAAGGCCGCGACCACCAGAAGCACGCCGACGGTGACCGCCACCGCCTCCCTGCGACCGATCCGCACGACCGCCAGCCTATTGCGCTCTGAGCTGTGCCCGCCGGTCACTACTCTGACCATTCGATGACTACCGACGCAGGACCGCTTTTCGCCAGCATGGACTTGGCCGACCGAATCGAACGGGTCGAAACGCAGATGATCACCGCCGCGACGGAGGCTGCCCACCAACGCGTAGGCGCCGCCGCGTTCGTGATCCCGGTTGCGGGTGGCGCGGCATGCTACGCCGAGGACGGCTCGCCGCTGAACAAGATCGTGGGCCTCGGCTTCGGCGGTGTGCCGAGCGGGGAGGCTCTCGATGAGATCGAGCGGGCGTTCGCTGCTCGCGCTGTTGCGACACAGGTCGAACTGACCAACCTTGCCGATCCCGCCATCGGCGCAACCTTGACGAGCCGGGGCTATCAACTGGTGTCGTTCGAGAATGTGCTGGGACGCTCGCTGCCCGGCGAGCTGCAGCCGGTTACACCACCAGGGGTCGAGGTCCGGCTGAGCGATGACCGCGCGGCGTGGCTCGATGTGGTGGTCGACGGCTTCGCCCATCCCGATGTGGAGGGTGTGCCCTCACACGAGGAGTTCCCGCGCGAGATCCTGCAGAACGTGATAGGGGATACCGAGCAGGCCGGTGCGACACCGTATCTCGCATACCGCGACGGAATCGTCGCAGGGGGCGGCAGCGTGCGGCTATCTGAGGGCGTCGCGCAGCTCACCGGTGCCGCGACATCGCCCGCTCATCGGCGCCACGGGGTGCAGACCGCCCTGTTGTCGGTCAGGCTGGCCGACGCCGCGCGCGCCGGCTGCGACATCGCCGTCGTCGTCACCCAGCCGGGATCGAAATCGCAGCAGAACGTGCAACGCCAGGGCTTTCACCTGCTTTACACGCGTGCCGTGCTCGTGAAGTCGCCGAGCTGATCCGTACCGATCGTTCCATAACGGCGTATTCTTGTCGCATGCCCCGTCCCCGCAAGTTCGACGAGAGCGACGTCGTCGCCGCCGCGCGCGACGAGTTCTGGACGCGTGGGTATGCCGCCACTTCGGTCGACGACCTGACGTCCGTCACGGGCCTGGGCAAGGGCAGCCTCTACGGGGCGTTCGGCGATAAGCACGGACTCTTTCTGCGCGCGCTCGACGACTACATCGGCATTGCGCTCGACAATGTTCGTACCCAGCTCCGCGATCCCGCACACAGCGCCTATGACCGGCTGACGCTCCACCTCCGCGCGCAGGCCAGGGCCGTCGCCGCCGACAAGGCGCGGCGCGGCTGCATGATCGCCAAGAGCGCCGCCGAGCTGGCCGCAGTCGATGATGACGTCGAACGGAGTGTTGAGCGTGCGTATTCGGAATGGCACGCCGAACTCGTCGACTGCATCAAGGAGGCGCAGCGCGACGGCGCGATCAACAGAAAGCAGAACCCGCAAGCATTGGCCACCACGCTGCTGGCATTCATGCGCGGCCAGGAAGCGCTGTACAAGGGCGGTGCCAAACCCGCACAGATCAGGGCCGCCGCGGACGAGATGGTCTCACTGATTCCCGCGGGTTCGGAATACAAGCGCCAGCCCACGCGTCGTAGTTCTTGACCGAGTGGTACAGAACTATCGAAAGGCACGACCATGGCACTTCTCAAGGGCAAGACAGCGGTGATCACCGGGGGCACGACCGGCATCGGGCTGGCCACCGCCAAGCGGCTCGTCGAGGAAGGCGCATACGTCTTCATCACCGGTCGTCGGCAGGCCGAACTCGAGGCGGCGGTCAAGGAAATCGGCGACAACGTCACCGGCGTCCAGGGCGATGTCAGCAAGGCCGAGGATCTCGACAGGCTCTACACCGCGGTGGCCGACAGCGGCAGGCGCCTCGACGTTGTGTTCGCCAACGCGGCGACCATCGACGTCGCACGCATCGGTGATATCACCGAGGAACAACTGGACAATCAGCTCGATGTCGACTTCAAGGGCGTCGTGTTCACAGTCCAAAAGGCGCTGCCCCTGCTCAACGACGGCGGCTCGGTCATCCTCAACTCGTCGAACACGAACGCCAAGGGCAGTGACGGCATCGGTGTGTACGCGGCCATCAAGGCGGCGCTGCGTTCATTCGCCCGCACGTGGGCAAGTGAGTTGCGGGACCGCAAGATTCGCGTCAACGTGGTCAGCCCCGGCGCAACCGAAACACCAGGCATCAACACCCTGGCCGGCATGCTGTTCCCCGGTCCGAACGCCGCGAAGCAGTTCGAGGAATACCAGATCAGCGGCGTCCCAATGGCCCGCTACGGCACGTCGGACGAGGTCGCCAACGTGGTGCTGTTCCTGGCGTCGGATCTGAGCAGCTTCACCACCGGCGCCGACATCCCCGTCGACGGAGGCATCAACCAGATCTAGTACAACACCTTGCGGACGTTCTCTTCGTCGTAGTACTTCTCGAGCTCGGCGAGGCTCATGTCGGCTTTGATGGCTTGTGCAATCTTCGCCACGCTCGGCAGGGCGGTCGGGTTCCAGCTCGACGGGTCCCAGGCGTCCGACCGCAGAAACGCCTTGGCGCAGTGGAAGAACACCTCTTCGACGTCGATCTCGAGTGCGAGGATGGGCCGCTTGTCCTGAACCGTCATCGCGTCGAAGTAGTCGGCGTCGGCCAGAATGCGCGCGGTTCCGTTGATCCGCAACGTGTCCCCGCGGCCTGGGATCAGAAACAGCGTGCCGACATAGGGCCTCTCCAACACGTTGAGGTAGCCGTCGACGCGCTTGTTGCCCGGCCGCTCTGGAATTGCGATCGTCGTGTCGTCGATGACCTGGACGAAGCCGGGCGGGTCCCCCTTCGGCGACACGTCGACACCGCCCTGCGCGTCGGTCGTCGCCACGAAACCCAACGGCGAATGAGCCAGCCAGTCCTGCTGTACCGCGGACAGGCGCTTGCCCACCTTGTTGGCGACGTACTTGTTGGGGTGCCCGACGATCGCACGCAGCTCGTCGACGCTGTTCACTTCGCGACGCATTGCTACATCATCCTCTTCGTGTTTACTTTGCCGCACCGGGCTGTCCGCCGATGCACTGCGACGGGGCATCATCGACCACTTGCGCTATTCGATCGGTCGGCCCGCGGC
>JAVRPX010000121.1:0-6556 GCA_032161985.1 Mycobacterium sp. | reverse complement strand
TGCTGCGTCCGGCGAGCCCCGGTACGGGTGTGATCGCCGGCGGTGCCGCGCGTGCGGTGCTGGAATGCGCTGGCGTGCACGACATCCTGGCCAAGTCGCTGGGCAGTGACAACGCGATCAACGTGGTGCACGCCACCGTTGCCGCGCTGAAGATGTTGCAACGTCCCGAAGAGGTGGCGGCCCGACGCGGCCTGCCCATCGAAGACGTCGCGCCGCCCAGCATGCTGCGGCAGCGGCGCGAGGCCGAGGCGCTGGCCGCGGCGGCCGCACGTGAAGGCTCGGCGTAAGCGATGGCATCGGAAAAAGCACTGAAGATCACCCAGGTGCGTAGCACCATCGGTGCACGCTGGAATCAGCGCGAAAGCCTGCGGACACTTGGACTCCGGAAGATCCGGCAGTCGGTGGTTCGTGAGGACAACGCGCAGACCCGTGGACTCGTCAAGGCGGTCCACCACCTCGTTGAAGTAGAGGAAGTCTAAAAAGATGACGCCGATCAAGCTTCACGATTTAAGGCCCGCACCCGGCTCGAAGACCGCAAAGACCCGTGTCGGTCGCGGTGAAGGCTCCAAGGGCAAGACCGCCGGTCGCGGCACGAAGGGCACCAAGGCGCGCAAGAACGTCCCGGCGACGTTCGAAGGCGGCCAGATGCCGATTCACATGCGGCTGCCCAAGCTCAAGGGGTTCAGGAACCGGTTCCGCACCGAGTATGAGGTCGTCAACGTCGGCGACATCAACAAGCTGTTCCCCAAGGGCGGCGACGTCGGTGTCGACGAGCTCGTGGCCGCCGGAGCGGTGCGCAAGAACTCGTTGGTCAAGGTGCTCGGCGACGGCAAGCTGACCGTCAAGGTCAACGTCACGGTGCACAAGTTCACTGGCAGCGCGCGCGAAAAGATCACCGCCGCAGGCGGTTCCGCGACCGAACTTTAGTTCGCGCCTACGGTTACTGCCCCCAGTTGAAGCAGCCCACGCCGGGCACGCAGCCGCCGCCGCCCCAGGGGCCGCCGCTGCCACACGCGCCGTCGGCAGTACAGCCGCCACCGCCGAGGGGACCGCCATTGCCGCACGTCCCATCTGCAGTACAACCACTACCGCCGCCGGGGCCGCCGCTGCCGCAGGTCCCGTTGGCGCAGCCGTCACCGCCGGGGCTCAGGGGAATGGTGATGCTCGATGCGCCCGTCGCCACGGCGAAGGACTCTGCTGCTGCAACCGGCGCCGCGGCGATCGCCGTCGCGGCCGCACCCGCCATGACCAGCGGGGCGAGGAATTTCAGTTTCGCCATCATATAGCCGGTTTACCACGGAAAAGCGTGAACTTAAACCGCCTAATTTTCAGCGAATTCTATGAGTCAACTGAGCAGCGGAATCACGTCTGCAGCAAGCCGTTCCATTTGCTCACGATCCTCCGCGACGTGCTCGCCGACGGGGTTTAGCAGGACCATCTCGGCGCCGGCGTCGATGACCTCGCGGACTCCGCGCACCACGTCGTCAGGGGTGCCAGACACCGGAACCGCCTCGATGCCCGGCATCTCGCCGTAGATGCGGTGCAGTCCGGCGAGCACCCGTTCGCGGGCGCGGCCTGCGTCGTCGTCGACCATCAGGTAGACCCGTTTGCCGATGGTGAAGCCTGCCTTATCCTTGCCTTGCTTCTCGAGCTCACTGCGGACGGTCTTGACCGCGTCGACGAAGCTCGCGGTTGTCGACGAGCCCGCACCGAGGAACGCGTCCCCAAGACGCACCGCACGGGCGATTGCCTTTGGAGCGTTGGCGCCGAACCAGATTGGCGGATGCGGCCGCTGCACGGGCTTGGGCGCAATCGGCAACCCGTCGACGTGGCGGAAGCGGCCGTGATACGTCACGGTTGGCTCATCGGACCACGCCGCCTTCATCAGCTCCAACCCTTCCGTGAAGCTGCTGATGAACGTCGCCCCGTCAACGCCGAACGCCTCGAACTTGCGGAAGCCGCCGCCCGGTGCGACGCCAACATCCATCCGTCCGTGGCTGAGCCGGTCGACGGCCGTGATGTTCGCGGCGAGTTGCAGCGGGTCGTGCAGCGACGTGATGAGCACCGCAACACCGAGCCGCAGCCGCGTCGTGCACGCGGCCGCGTAAGCCAGCAGTTCCAGCGGTGCGATCAGCGGTGCCTGCCCAATCGTCTGTTCCAATGTCCAGCCGCCTTCGAAGCCGAGTTCCTCGGCGCGGGCCAGATAACTCTTGAACCCCGAGTCGTCGAAGCCGTCGGCGTCGCGTTGGGGGAGCGAAATGGAGAATCTCACCAGTCCACCGTACGACCGCAACCTTGGAGTGATGTGATGGGCGAATGGTCGGCATCGTCGAGCGCTACCTCGACGCCATCGCTTCGCACGACTGGGACGTCGTCGATGCATGCATTGCTGACGACATCGTCCGTGTAGGGCCGTATGGGGACCGCTTTTCGGGGCGCCACGACTACATGGCCTTCATCGCCGATCTGATGCCCAAGCTCAAGGGCTATGCGATGAAGCTCGACAGAGTGACCTACGTCGGTGACACGCGCGCGTACGCCGAACTCACCGAAATCGTGGAGCTCGACAGGAAACCCATGCGAACCCCGGAGGTGCTCGTTTTCGAGCTCAACGGTGACGGCCGCATCGCCCGCGTCGACGTCTTCATCCAGACGCCGGCGGGCTGAAACCGTCGCGTCGGTACGCTCTGATCATGTTTGCTTTTCTGCCCGGTATCCCCGGTGCCGACGACCTGCGCACACTGGCCCGCCGAGTGGACACCGCCCGGCACCACGGCGTTCCCGACGAGTGTGTGCTGGAACTGGATCTACAGGTGGTGCCGCAGGAAACCGGCGGCTTCGATCCGTTCGCGATGATCGTCAGCGGTGGTAAGCCACTGCTGTTGCGCGAAGCGGTAGCGGCCATCCACCGCGCGGCCGAGGACTCGCGGGTGGCCGGGCTCATCGCCCGGGTTCAGATTCCCGCCGCCGCGGCGGGCCCGGTGCAGGAGCTGCGCGAGGCCATTACGGCGTTCAGTGACGTCAAGCCGTCGCTGGCGTGGGCTGAGACCTATCCCGGCACGCTTTCGTACTACCTGGCTTCGGCGTTCCGCGAGGTGTGGATGCAGCCGTCGGGCACCGTCGGGCTTGTCGGTTTCGCCACCAATGCGTTGTTTCTGCGCGACGCACTCGACAAAGCGGGTATCGAGGCGCAGTTCATCGCCCGCGGCGAATACAAGTCCGCGGCAAACCTTTTCACGCAGGACCGCTACACCGACGCCCATCGCGAGGCGGACAGCAGGCTGATCGAAAGCTTGCACACCCAGGTTTGGAAGGAGGTCGCCGAGTCACGCCATCTGGAACCCGCCGAGGTTGACGCGCTCGCCGACAAGGCGCCGCTGCTGCGCGATGACGCGGTTACCGGACGCTTGATCGACCGCATCGGCTTCCGTGACGAGGCCTATGCGCGTATCGGTGAACTCGTTGGGGCACCCGGCATTTCGCCCGAATCCGGCGATGCCGGCTCAGACGACGCGCCGCCGCGGCTGTACCTGTCGCGGTATGCCCGCGCCACTGCTTCACGGCCTACACCGTCGATGCCGTCGATCCCGGGTCGCAAGACAAAGCCGACCATCGCCGTCGTCACCCTGCACGGCCCGATCGTCAGCGGCCGCGGCGGTCCGCAGCTGCTGCCCCTTGGCAACTCGAGCGCTGGGGGCGACACCATCGCCGCCGCGCTGCGTGAGGCCGCAGCCGATGACACGGTGTCGGCGATCGTGCTGCGGGTCGACAGCCCGGGCGGCTCGGTGACCGGCTCGGAAACCATTTGGCGCGAAGTGAATCGGGTTCGTGACGGCGGCAAGCCGGTGGTTGCGTCGATGGGCGCGGTCGCGGCATCGGGCGGCTACTACGTGTCGATGTCTGCCGATGCGATCGTCGCCAACGCGGGGACGATCACCGGATCGATCGGCGTGGTGACCGGCAAGCTGGTGGCCCGCGAGCTCAAGGACCGCCTCGGCGTCGGGTCCGATTCGGTGCGCAGCAATCCCAACGCGGACGCGTGGTCTATCAATCAGCCCTTCACCGACGAGCAACACGCGCATGTCGAGGCGGAAGCCGACCTGTTCTACACCGACTTCGTCGAGCGAGTCGCGCAGGGCCGCAAGATGACCGTGGAGGCCGTCGACGCGATCGCCCGCGGCCGGGTGTGGACCGGTGCCGACGCCCTCGAGCGCGGCCTGGTCGACGAGGTCGGCGGGTTGCGCACCGCGATCAAGCGCGCCAAGGTGCTGGCTGGGCTGGAGCCCGACGCCGACGTCCGCCTTGTCGGCTATCCGGGCTCGTCGCTGAGGGATCTGCTGCGGCCCAAGCCGTCCTCGCAGCCCGCCGCGGCGTCGCTGTCGGATGCGGTGGCCGCCCTGCTGGGCCGCTCAGTGGCAGGCGTGCTCACCCAGGCCGAGCGATCGTTGACCGGCGTCAGCGCGCTCTGGCTGGGGGATTACCGTTTCTGACCATCGCCGGTGATTCCGATTCTTGAGACGCCGGGTAAGCGCACAATCGACGTATGCGACGCGCACTGTTGCTCGTGGCCTTTGCGTTCGCGCTCGGCGGTTGCGGGGGCGGCAGTGGCAAGCAGTCCGAAAAACCCGAGTGCCCGTCGACGACGACCGAGGAGCAGGCGTCGACGACAACCGTGGATCCCCGCTGCCTTACAGGAGCCCAGGGAACGTCACAGCCCACAACATCGCAGGCCAAAGGTGAACTCTGGAAGGGCCCGGTCACCGGCCACGGCACGTATCCGGGGTGCTCGCCGGCCGAGCCGGCGGTAGCGGGCGAGGTCGAGCTGTCCGTCGACGACAACGGCGTCGTCACCGGACACGCGACGGAGGACATCGCTTCGTATGAGTGCGGCGGAGTGCCAACGGACCCTCCTCCCAATACCTGGCAGATCACCGGCAGCAAGACGAGCGAAGCATTTCAATTGTCGATCCAAGGCCGTTCCCTGCGCATGGATATCAACAATGGGCAACGTGCGAGCGCGCAGATCGACACGTTGGGCTCCGGAGGCTATGGGGCGACGGTCGTCTACTCCGTCGAGTGCACCAGCTGCGGGTAGTGCCTCGTCGAGCGGCCACTTATGACGCGGATACGGTGAAACCCATGTCATAACTGGCCACTCGGGCCAGCCTGGAGTGATGGCACGCTCGGCGGCTGGCAAGCGGGTGCTCATCACCGGCGCCTCGTCCGGTATTGGCGCCGCGCTGGCCCGCGCGATGGCCAGGGATGGCGCGGTTGTCGGCCTGATCGCCCGTCGGCGCGACCGGCTCGCCGAGGTGCTGGCGGATTGCCAGAAGCACTCGCCCGACTCGACGATGTGGGTGGCCGACCTCGCCGACAGCGCATCCGTCGGCCCGCTGGCGCAGCAGGCGGCCGAAGCGCTCGGCGGCATCGATGTGCTCGTCAACAACGCGGCAATACCCAAGCGCCGGGCCGTGACGGCTCTCGAGCCGCCCGAGGTGGAAGCCGTCATGCGGGTCAACTTCTTCGCGCCAATGCGGTTGACCCTGGCTGTCCTGCCTCAGATGCTCTCGCGGGGCGACGGGATGATCGTCAACGTGTCCAGCGTCGGCGGCAGGCTGGGGATCATTCACGAATCCGCTTACTGTGCAAGCAAGTTCGCCCTCTGCGGGTGGAGCGAATCGATGGCCGTCGACCTGCACGGAACCGGAATATCGGTGAAGCTGATCGAGCCGGGGCCCGTCGACACCGAGATCTGGGACCAGCCGGGCAACGACAATCCCTTCTACGAAGGGCCGAAGTTCCCGCCGGAGGAGGTGGCGGAGGGCATCATCGCCGCGTTGGGCGACGACGGCTTCGAGTACTACGTGCCCGATATGAAGGCGGTCGTCGACCTGAAGAACGCCGACACCGACGCCTACATCGCCGGAGCGGCCGGAATGGCGCGGCCATGAGGGCGCTGGTATTCGGCGTGCCGCCAGAGCCGTTCGAGGTGACCGACGACGCCAATACGCTCACCCGCAACCTGGCCCACTCGCCGGTAAGCCTGCGAGATGTGCCGGATCCTCAACCGCTGCACGATGATTGGGTGGTTGCTCGGCCACGACTGACCGGGATCTGCGGCTCGGACTCCAAGCAGATCCTGCTCGACTTCGGCGAGGGCGACACCGACAACGCGATGGCGGCGTTCTGCTCGTTTCCCCAAGTGATGGGTCACGAAGTCGTCGCCGACGTGGTGGCGCTGGGTCCGACGGCGCGCGGACTCGAGATCGGGCAGCGCGTCGTTCTCAACCCGTGGCTGTCGTGTGGTCCACGCGGCATCGAACCGCGTTGTCCGGCATGCGAAACCGGAGACTACAGCCTGTGCTGGAGCTTCACCGACGGCGACATCAAGCCGGGTATCCACACCGGGGTGTCGGCCGACGTGACCGGAGGTTACGCCGAGCTGATGCCTGCCCACGACAGCATGCTGTTCGCGGTGCCGGATTCGGTGCCCGACGAGGTCGCGGTGTTCGCCGACCCGTTCTCGGTGTCGCTGCACGCGATCACGCGGCATCCG
>JAVRPX010000120.1:0-3143 GCA_032161985.1 Mycobacterium sp. | reverse complement strand
TGCCGTCCGCCCGCTGCACGGCCTCCACCCCCGACACGCTGCCGACGGTGACGTCGTCAACCATCACCGGCGAATTCTGCGGCAGCGTGGCCACGTCCGGCAGCTCCACGGTGATTGAGTAAGCGCCAGAGCCGTGACCGGCGGTGCCCGGCATGTTCAGCGAATTCAATCCGCCGAATTGGCAGCCGGCGAGCAGTACCACGCCGGAACCGATGGCCACCGTGCGGCGAGTCGCGCGGCCAACGCTGATACCCAACGACTTTCGTGTCATCCTCCGCCTCCCGGACCGACCGGTTGCATCGGCGCGACGGCATCGGCCGGGAGCGCGGGAGCCTCCGCCGGGAGCGGGCCGGGCGCAGCTGGAGCTGGCGGCGGCGCACCAGGCGCTGGTCCTGGCGGCAGTATTACCGGACCGAGCGTGTAGGGCTGCGCCGGTGGCGGTGGCCCCGGAACCGGGTTCGGTGGCAGGAGCAGCGAACTGACATCCCCGCCATCGCCGGACCGAGGCGGGTACCGCCCGTCCGCCGGTATCCACTCCAGATACGGGATGTAGGTCTGCGCCTTCGCCTCCGTCGCCGGGGTGTCATAGATAACCTGGCCCTTGTAGGCGGTGATCGTATTGATCCCATGCGCCATGATGGGCGGGTAATTCATCGCGAGGCGCTTCAGGACCGGAGCCATCCGCTGGCGACAGATCTCGGTCCGCTTGTAGTTGTCGGTATTGCCGGCGGCGTCGAAGTTGGCGCAGATGAACTGCACCGGGTTGGTGAACTCCGGCAGGCCCAGCAGACCGTTCGCGGTGCCCTGGGCCGGGTTGTAGATGTTGTAGAAATTCGCCATCGCGTTCGGGAGGACATGCAGTATCTGCTCGACGTCGTCGCTCTGGTTTGACAGCAGGGTCGTAAAGTCGGTCAGCTTGTTGATGCTGCCGATCAGCGTCTGGTTGTTCTCACCTAGGAAGCCGCGGATGTCCGACAGGGCCTGGTTGAGGGCGCCCAGTGTGTTATCCAGGCCCACCGAGCTGTCGGCAAGCACCTGCGACACCGAGGCTAAATGCCCACTGAATTGGACGATTTGCTCATTGCTCCTCGACAGGGCGTCGATCAGGATCTGCAAATTCTTCACCGTGCCGAACAGGTCGGTGCGTGAGTCACCGAGCCGACCCGCCGTCTGCGACAACTCGCGTAGGGCTCGCCGGAACGAATCGCCGTTGCCGTCGACGGTATCGGCGGCTTGGTCGATGAACGCGCCCAGTGGGCCCTGAACCTGACCTGCCTGCGGTCCGAGTTGCTGGCTGAGCTGGTTCAGCTGCGATTTGACTTCATCCCACTCCACCGGCACGCCAGTGCGGTCCAACCCGATACTGCCGCCGTCCTTCATCACCGGCCCCTGTTTGTACGCCGGGGTGAGCTGAATGAACCTGGCGGAAACGATGTTCGGCGCAATGACGATCGCGCGGGCGTCGGCGGGCAGTTTGACGTTGTCCTGCACCCTCATCGTGATCTTTACGGCATCGACCTCCGGCGAGATCGATTCGATCGAGCCGACCGGCACACCGACGACGCGGACATCGTCGCCCTGATACAGGCCGGTTGCCGAAGTGAAATATCCGACCACCGTGTGTGTGCCGACCCGTGGCCACAGCACGTATAGGCCACCGATCAGCGCAACCACGAGAGCGGTGATGACCCCGTAACGCAACAATCGGCTCATGGTGACTTCGGCCTTACGATCAGCCGCTCGGAGATGAATCCCCGCAGGAAATCGGCCAGGCTGTCCGGAACCTTGCCCGGCTGGAAATAAAGGTCCAACAGCAACGACGACTGCGGAATGTTTGGCACCGAGTTAGGCAGGCTGACGCTGAAACCCGAACCGGAGCCGACCGACTCGCCGAGCGCAGTGGCATAGGGCGGCAGTCGCTTCAGCGCCTGGCTGATGTGCTCGCGCCGTTCAAGCAGGTTGTCCAGCACGAGGTTCAGCTTCTTCAGTGCCGGACCGAACTCGCGGCGGTTGTCGGCCACGAATCCCGAAATCTGCTGTGACACGTCATCGATCCCGGCAATCAAACTGCTCAGCGCGGCACGGCGCTCATCGAGCGCGGCGAACAGTTGATTACCGTCGGTAATGAGCTGGTTCACCTGACCGGCCCGGTCAGCGAGCACCTTGGTCACCGACTTCGCGCGCGCCAACAGCTGGCCCAATGCCTCATCGTTGGCGTTGATGCTGCGAGACAATGCGGCCACCCCGTCGAGCGTTCGACGCAGCTCCGGAGTCGCGTCACGAAGCGAATCTGTCAGCACACCCAACGCCTGGGTCAACTGTCCCTTGTCGAGTTCGCCGGAATTCTGACTGAGATCCTGCAGCGCCATGTTCAACGTGTACGGAACTGTCGTGCGGCCCAACGGAATTGAAGTCACAGAGCCGCCGCCTCGTGGGGTCACCGCCAGCGACCTCTCACCGAGCACAGTGTCGGTCTTGATCGATACCAGTGTTTGATCGCCGAGCCTGACCTTGCGGTTGACGGTGAATGTCACCTTCGCGACGTCGCCGGCAAGCGCAACCCCGCTCACTTTGCCGACCTCGATGCCGGAGACGTTCACATCGTTACCAGGCGAGATCCCACCGGCGTCTGCGAAGTAGGCCTCGTACGACTTGCCTTGCGGATAAAACGGCAGGCTGCTGTAGCCGAACGCGACCATCAAGACGCACGCGACGATCACGATTCCGAAGATGCCCGACCGGATCGTCTTATCCATTGTCTGAACACCTGCCTTTCGACGGGTCCGGGACTCCGCCCATTGGCAGGAAGATGTCGCTGCCCGCTGGACCGTTGAACTTGAGCGTCACCGCGCAGATGTAATAGTTGAAGTACGACCCATAGGAGCCAAGGGCGTTGAGCCGCAAGTAGTTCTCGGCGAGCGGCTCGATGACCCGGTTGACCTCAGCTTTGCGGTTGTCGAGCTCGGTGGCCAGTGGGCGCAGGTTCTCGAGCACGCCCTGCAGCGGCCGCCGCGAGTTCACCAGCATGTCGGTCAGATCCGCTTCCGCGGACGCCAGCGGCGGAATGGCCCCGGCGATCGGGTCCCGGCCCTGCGCCAGCCCGCTGACCAGCTTCTGGAGCTGGTCCACGCTGGCATCGAACT
>JAVRPX010000119.1:0-5968 GCA_032161985.1 Mycobacterium sp. | reverse complement strand
CGTGGGTCGAGCGGCGGCAAGGCCTGTTCGGGGAGGTGCACGTGCGCCGCGCCCCCGTCGGCGTCGTCGGCGCGATCGTGCCATGGAACGTTCCCCAGTTCCTGATCATGCCGAAACTCATACCCGCGCTGATCGCGGGCTGCACCGTCGTGGTGAAACCGGCGCCCGAAACACCTTTGGACGCACTGTGGTTGGCCGAGATGCTGGACGAGATCGACCTGCCGGACGGTGTGGTTTCGATCATTCCCGGCGGACGCGAGACGGGCGAAGCGCTGGTCCGCCATCCCGGGGTGGACAAGATCTCGTTCACCGGCTCATCGGCGACAGGAAGGCACATCGCTGCGCTGTGCGGTGAGCAGCTCAAGCGGGTAAGCCTGGAACTCGGAGGCAAGTCCGCGGCGATCATCCTCGATGACGCCGACATCGAGCACACCGTCAAACACTTGAAGACGGCGAGCTTGATGAACAACGGGCAGGCGTGTGTGGCGCAGACCCGGATTCTGGTCAGCGAGCGCCGCCACGATGAGGTCGTCGACGCGCTCGCGGAGATGATGTCGGGCCTACAGGTCGGCGATCCAGCCGACGATGCCACCGACATCGGGCCGCTGGTCGCGCAGCGGCAGCAGCACCGCGTGCGGGGCTACATCGAGGCCGGCGTCGACGAAGGAGCGCGAATCGTCCTTGGCGGCACCGATAAACCGCACGAGCGTGGCTGGTACGTCCAGCCAACGCTGTTCGCCGATGCGACCAACGAGATGCGGATCGCGCGCGAGGAGATCTTCGGACCTGTGCTGACCGTCCTCAAGTACTCGGACGAGCGCGACGCCGTCCGGATCGCCAATGACAGCGACTACGGGTTGGGTGGGTCGGTGTGGACGGCGGATATCGCCCATGGCTTGAACATCGCCGAGCAGGTTCGCACCGGAACCTTCGGCATCAACATGTACACACTCGACACCACGGCTCCGTTCGGCGGATTCAAGCAATCCGGCATCGGGCGCGAGTTCGGGTCGGAGGGACTCTCCGAATACGTCGAACTGCAGTCGACGGTCAGCGCTGGCAAGCTGCCGGACCTCTGAGCCGCTGAGGATTCGCCATGAGCGACGTCGTAGCCGAGCGGCACGGTGCGGTGCTCGTCTGTCGGCTCAACCGCCCCACCGCGCTGAACGGATTGACGGGCGCACTACTCGGTGAGTACCTGGGCCTGTTGGCGGACGCCCGCGCAGATGACGCGGTGCGGGTGGTTGTCACGACAGGCGAAGGCGATGCATTCAGCGCAGGCGCCGACGTCAACGACCTTTCAGGCGATACGGCCAAGCAGGGGCTGAACGCGCTCCTACACGAACGTCTCGGGCTGGCCGGCACGCTCAGCGCCGCCGACCGGGCATTCGACCGTCTGGGAATCGGCAGGGAAACGTTGGCGATCAAGAACTACGACAAGCCGCTCATTGCGGCGGTAAACGGTGCCGCGGCAGGTGGCGGTTTCGCGTTGGCGATGCTGCACGACATCCGGCTGGCGTCCGAACGCGCCACGTTCACAGGCGCGTTCGTGCGCATCGGCCTTGTCGCCGAGATGGGCCTGTCCTATACGTTGCCGCGGGCGATCGGACTCGAGGCTGCGATGGACGTGATGTTCACCGGTCGTTCGGTGAACGCCGACGAAGCACTGGCCATGGGCCTGGTTCGGCGCATGGTGCCTCACGAGCGGCTTATGGACGAAGCCATCGCGTACGCCGAGCAGGTCGCGGCACAGCCCCCCATTGCGGTGCAATTCGCAAAGCGGGCATTGGTTCGATCACTTGACAGCGACTTACTCGCCCAACTCGAGCTGGAATGGTCATACCAGGTCGCCGCCTTTGACACCGACGACGCACGCGAGGGCATTACCGCGTTCCGCGAGCGAAGGCCACCACGCTTCGGCGGCAGTTAGGCGGGCGTCGACAGGTCCAGCGTCACTTCGGCGGGACAACACAATTCGTCGTGCTGGTTGTAGATCGCGACCTCGAGGTCCACCAGGTATCGGGGCGCGGAACCGGTATTCTCCCGCCGTTTGTCGATCACGCGACCGCGGCCCACCATCGAGTCGCCTGCGTAGATGGATCCCAACAGCGTGACCTTGCGCCGCACCACACGGCTGTACGGACCGGCCCAGGTGGTCACGATCCTGTCGATGAACCCGGCGAGATGCATGGTGTTGACGAAAATCGTTGGATGGCCGTGGCTTCGGGCGTAGTCGGGATCGAAGTGCCACGGAATGTAATCCCAGGTGGTGCCTGCGTTCATGACCACGCGTTCGTAGCTGATCTCGTCGACCGTTTCGGGGAGGTCGCTCGGCACGGCGATCTCATCCCACCTCATGACTTCGCCGCCGGGGTATAGCGGAACAGGGTGTTGCGGCTGACGGCGACCGGGCTGCCGTCCGCGCGGCAATAGGTCTCGAGCGTCTCGATGAAGTGGCCGGCGCCAAGGCGCGTGGTCTTCTCCGGCGACACCGACACCACTTCCTCGACCACGCTGAGCCGGTCGCCCTCCAATACCGGCGACAAGAACTCAACGACGTTGGACGCGTTGATGATCGCGGTACCGGGCAGCGGAACCCGAACGGCAATCGACGCCGTGGGTGGTTCACCGGTGGGTAGCCAGGGTGGCGGCATCAGCAGCCCGATCAGCAGCGCCGGTGGCGCAACGATCCCGCCCCACACTTGTTGGGCGAATTCCGAATCCCAGTACGCCGGGTTGGCGTCGCGCACCATCGACGCGAAATGCTGGATGCGGGCCCCGCTGACCGCGCTGCCCGCGAACCTCGGCTCGGTGCGCGTTCCGACCATCCGAGCCGCGTCTTCATAGGTGCCGAAGGCGAACTCGTAGCTGATATCGGCGCTCACACCGGCAGCGCACTCTCCCGTGGTACGAGATCCCACTCGAGTTCGCGCGACGTGAAGTACCAGCCACCGCGCTCGTAGATGAGTGTGTCTCGATATGTGCCGGTGGCCCGCAAATCGCCGTCGCGGAACAACAGCACGACACTTTGTTGGGTCGCCTCCACACCGTCAACGCTTATCTCGTGATCGACGGTGACCAATCGCTGACCGTTGACGCCGTCGAACGCGGCGGGCAGATCGGTGAATGTCTCCCCCGCACGCGTCAACGACGCGCCTGCGTGACGGAACGTGGCTATCCAGCCGGCGAGATCACCGGCGGAGTACAGCCGGTTGTACCGAGCGTCCAGATCGAGAATCGCTGCGCGACCGGCCAATCCGTCCAGTACGAACTGCTGTTGGTAGGTGAGACTCATTTGTATTCTCCGCTCGGTCTTCTGCTCTTCGCGCAAGCGCTCATCGCTTACTCAGCACGTAGCCATGGGCTTCGCGGTCCCAGGCACTCGCGCCGAGCCCCCTGCTTCGCAGCACGTCCTTGCGGACGCGCCCGATGACGTTTTTCGGGATCTCGTCGAGCACTTCCAGATACCGCGGCACGCAGAAGTACGGCATGTGCTCCGAGCAGAAGTCCAGCAGGTCGGGGAAATCGACGGTGGCATCCGGCCGCAGCGTGATCACCACGACGATGTCGTCCTCCCCGAGCTCACTGGGGACGCCGATGGCCGCGGCTTCCAGCACTGCGGGATGGCGCATCACCGTCGTCTCGACCTCGACCGAGGACACGTTCTCGCCGCGTCTTCGCAAGGAGTCCTTGACCCGGTCGACGTAGGTCAGGTTCTGGTCGCTGTCCAACCTGCCGAGGTCGCCGGTGTGAAACCACTCGGGGTGCCGCTCGACGTGCAGTCCGCGCCCGTCGGACGCCGGCGACACATACCCCTCGCTCATCGCATGTGTAGCCCGCGCCCGGCAGACGATCTCTCCAACCATACCCTCAGGTACGGTGTTTGCGTGGAAATCGACAATTCGCACGTCGAATGCCGGATTGACTCGTCCTGAGGTTCCCGGCACACCCTCTTCGGCCACCGACTTGTAGGCGATCGGGAAGGCTTCCGTCAGCCCGTACATCGTCACAATCCGGCACCCGTAGCGCCGCTCAATCTCGCAGTAGAGGTCCACCGAGATCGGCGCCGCCGAGAGGAACCGCAGCGGCAGATCGGGATCGCGCGGATCCGGCGGGAGATTCCACAACATCGACACCATGGCACCTGCTCCGGCAAAACCCGCGGCGCCGCATTCCCGTATCTCGTCCCACACGCTGGCAGGGTGAAAGCCGTCGGCCAGCACGCTGGTCCCGCCGACCAGCATCGGTGCCAGCACCGTGGGCGCCGCACTGAGATGAAACAGCGGCATCGCCGTCCACAGCACGTCACCCTCGCCGAACTCCCACGCCGACGCAGCGGTATCCGCCGCGCGGAACAGATAGGGCCACGTGGTCGCGACCGCCTTGGATGGCCCGGTGGTGCCCGATGTGAAGAACAACGCGCCGATGTCGTCGGGTGCGGCGGGTGCGACATCCGGTGCCGCCGTCGAAGCACGCGCCAGCGCGGTGGTCAGCGAATCACCCTGCACCAGAACCGATCTCAACGTCTCGATGTCGCCGGCCACCTCCAGCAGCCGGGGATGACGCTCAGCATCTGTGATGACGACCGTCGCCTGCGACAGCCGCAGCGCGTGTGACAGGAAGTCGCCCTTGCTGGCGCCGTTGACCGCCGCGCTCACCGCGCCGATCCGCGCGGCGCCGAGCCAGAAGTACACCCACTCGGGGCATGTACCGGTGAACAGTGCGACCGTCTCGCCGCGGCTGACCCCGAGTTCGGCGAGGACATTGGCGGCCGCGCACGAGCGGTCCCGCATCTGCGCGAATGTCACGGGCGTGCCCGCGATCGACATCATGACGCGGTCGCCGAACTGTTCGGCGCGTTGATCGAGCACGGCCGGAACGGTAAACCCGGCGGCGGGCATCACACTCTCGCTGCCGCGGGGTCGGGTGCACCGTCGGCGGTGTACCCGAAATCGTCTGCTGACGGCTCGGTCGCGGGATAGAAACGGTGCGCCCACCGGCGGAGGGCGGCGTAGTCGTGCGCCTCCTCGGGCGCGAGGTTCGGCTTCTCCAGGTACTTCATGTTCTCCCAGGTGAAGAAGTCCTGTTTGATGACCTCCTGCTGCAGCTGCAGGAACTTCGCCGCGCGGCCGGTTGGCTTGTCGCCGGTGTCACCGGGCTCGCGGATCGACGCCTGCGTGTAGAAGTAGTCGGTGTAGTCCTCGTCGACTGGCGTCTGACCGGTCACCTGAACGGTCGCCACCAGGTCGGACGGGAATCGCACGACACCGAGGCCCAGCGAGTAATTGTCATAGATGATCTTGGCCTCGACGGGGCCGTTCGGCGTCAGCCACGTCTTCGCCCGCCCACCACCGAAATCGGCGTTCACCGTGGCGTGCAGGTGGAAGCCGCTCACCTCGAATGAGGCGGTATTCGCGGGTTTGGCCGCCTTGTGCACATACTGCACGTGGTACGGGTCGGCGGCGTTCTCGATGATCATCTGCGCGTGCACCTTGACCCGGTTGACCATCCGCGTGTGCGGGTGCAGCGGGTAGTACTCGTCGGTTTCCAGCTCGGGCAGCACCGGGGGCTGCCAGTACGGGGCGCGGCCGTGGCGTTCGTGCCACACCAGGATGAAGCCATACCACTCTGCGACCGGGTAGGTCTTGATGCGGACGTTCTGCTTGCAACCGATCTTGCTGTACGGAATCAGGGCGTTGGTGCCGTCGCCGTTCCAGTGCCAGCCGTGCCACGGGCAGACGATGTGTTCGCCCTCGACGGTGCCGCCGACCCCCATGTTGGCCCCGAGGTGCTGACAGTAGGCGTCGAGCACGCTGATCTGCCCCGACGCGGCGCGGAAGATCACCAGCTCCTCGCCGAAGTAGTGGGCGCGCTTGACCTGGCCGGGGGCCAACTCGGAGGCGAACCCGACGATGAACCACCCGGTCGGGAAGCGGTACGTCGAGAGGCTGATGCCGCTTGGGCCGAA
>JAVRPX010000118.1:0-3715 GCA_032161985.1 Mycobacterium sp. | reverse complement strand
TCGTCCTCGCCGGTGCCGAGCGCTACCTGGGTGGCGGCCTGGTAATTGCCGACCCCGATGTAGGCGTTGATCCGGTCGTCGGCGGCACGCCATCGCTTCAGCAGTTGTTCGGCGTCGGCCAGGTCGCCCTTGTCGATCGCGTCGTCGCGGGACAGGTAGTCGGACAGCAGCTGCTGCATCGTGTCGATGCGTTGGTAGTAGGACCGCTTGCGTACGTCCTCGTCGCCGCGCCGGATCAACGACAGCGTCTCGTCGGCGCGGGCCTGCTGCGCGGTGATCGCAAGGTTCGTGACGGTCTTGAGGGACTCAGCCGCAGTGTCTTTCGCGCTGCGGCTGTCCGACGTGGAGATGACGAGGGCGGTGCCCACCCATATCAACATAATCAAAACGGCAAGGCCGCCTGCGACAAAGCCGATATTCACGCGGCGGCGAGTCCGGCGCGCAAGCCAGCGGTTTGCGAACGCACCGAATAACAGTGTCGCGAGCACCACAAGAATGACCGGCCCTGGAATTCTTGTCGACGCGCTGGTTTCGGCGTCCACCCGCGCAGACGTCTGTTCGTAGAGCCGCTGCGCATCGGGCAGGATCTGCGACTGCATCAACGCAGACGCCTCGGACAGGTACGACGAGCCGACCGGGTTTCCGGCGCGATTGTTGGTTCGGGCGGTTTCGACCAGCCCGGTGTACACCGACAGTTGGGCGTTCACCCGGCCGAGAAGTTGGACCATGGGCTCGTCGGTCAGCCCGCTGGACGCGCGGGTGACCGCAACGGACGCGTCGGTGATGGCCTGCTCGTAGCGCTGCCGGACATCGCGCGGTTCGGTGCCGGCGATGAACGCGGTAGCCGCCGCGGCGTCGGCCACTGACAGCGTCGTATAGAGCTGACCTGCCGCGAACGACAGCGGCTCGGTGTGGTTGAGAACCGTGGTCAGCGCCTGTTGCCGGTTGTTGATCGTCGTCGACGTGGCAAACGCGCTGGCGATGACGAGCGCCGACAGTACGACACCGATGGTGAGGATCCGGCCTGGGGTGGTCCAGAGGAACCACCAGCGCGGGTGCGCTGGTGTTGTCGGCGACCGCGACGCCAGTGGCTCGGTCGAAGGGTGCGCCAGCTCCACAGTCACGTGTGCGCGGACCTCATCTTTTTCGCTGCTCTCCGGCTATCGTCCCCGATTTCTCCCAACACTATAAAAGATTTCTAAGAGTTTCAGAGGTGACCTGTGGGCATTCGAGGGGCGCGTCTTGCGCCCGTCTTCCTTATCCTGAACGCGTGCGAGGCGACGGGGACGGCTGGGTGTTGTCTGACAACGGCGCCGCCTATTGGGGCAAGCACGGCGCGGCCGGACTGCTGCTGCGGGCACCGGGTCCGGACGGCTCACTCGCGGTCCTGTTGCAACACCGGGCGCCGTGGAGTCACCAGGGCGGCACCTGGGGTCTGCCCGGCGGCGCACGCGACAGCCACGAGACGCCCGAGCAGGCCGCGGTTCGCGAAGCCCACGAGGAAGCCGGACTGCCAGCCGAGTCGCTGAACGTGCGCACCACCGTCGTCACCGCCACGGCGACGGGCAGCCAGTGGACGTACACGACCGTCATCGCCGACGCCGCCGAATTGCTCGACACGGTTCCCAACCGGGAGAGTTCGGAGCTGCGCTGGGTCGCCGAGGATGAGGTGGCCGATCTGCCGTTGCATCCCGGTTTCGCCGCCAGCTGGGAGCGGCTACGTGAGGTGGCGGCGACTATCCCGCTGTTACAAGCCGAGCTTTGAGCCGTTGCGCCGCGGCCCGCGGGTCGTCGGCGGCGGTGATCGCGCGTACGACGACGATTCGGCGAGCGCCCGCCGCCAGCACCTCGGGCAGCCGCTGTTCGTCGATACCGCCGATCGCGAACCACGGTTTGTCCCAACCGGATGTCGCCGGCCCAGCGGCTCCGGAAGCCAATTCGGCGGTGGCGCGGACCAGGTCCAGGCCGGGCGCTGGGCGGCCCGGCTTGGTCGGGGTGGGCCAGCACGGGCCGACGCAGAAGTAGTCGACGGCTTCGGTCGCTGCGGCTTTCACCTCGGCGGGCGCATGGGTGGACCGGCCGATCACCGGGCCCTCGCCGATGATGTCGCGCGCGATCGGCAGCGGCAGGTCGTCCTGACCGAGGTGCAGTACGTCGGCGCCCGCCGCGACCGCGATATCGGCCCGGTCGTTGACCGCCAGCAGCGCGTCGTGGCGGCGCGCGGCGTCGGCGAGCACCTCCAGTGCGTCTAGTTCCTGTCGGGCCTCCAGTGGCCCGAACCGCTGCTCTCCTGGTGAGCCTTTGTCGCGCAATTGGATGATGTCGACCCCGCCTGCCAGCGCGGCGTCGGCGAATTTCGCGAGGTCACCGCGCTCACGCCGGGCGTCGGTGCACAGATACAGCGATGCTGTGGCTAGGCGTTCACGAGGTTTGAGCACACCGCGACGGTAGACGACAAGCAGTGACTAAGCTTGGGAGCAGACACGGGAGTCCGCGGAGCGCGGACTGAGAGTGGGCACGCCTGCCCTTACCGTCACACCTGATCCGGGTCATGCCGGCGAAGGGAGGGACTTGACCCCCAACGGATCGCTTGCCGTCATCGGCGGCGGCGTCATCGGACTGTCCGTCGCGCGCCGCGCCGCGCTGGACGGCTGGACCGTGCGCGTGCACAGAAGCGACGACAAGGGCGCGTCGTGGGTGGCTGGCGGGATGCTCGCCCCGCACAGCGAGGGCTGGCCCGGCGAGGAGCGCCTGCTTCGGTTGGGTCTGGCGTCGCTGGCCCTCTGGCACGACGGGTTTCTCGACGGCTTGCCCGCCGAGGTCGTCACCGCGCGCGAGTCCCTGGTGATCGCCGTCGACCGCGCCGACGCCGTCGACCTGAAGACGGTCGGAGAATGGCTGGCGTCCCAGGGCCAACCCGTCACGCTCACGTCGGCCGCGCGCGACATCGAGCCGCTGCTGGCGCAAGGTATTCGCCACGGATTCGTCGCCGAAACCGAGCTCGCCGTTGACAATCGGGCCGTCGTCGAGGCGCTGGCCGCGCACTGCGAGCGACTCGGCGTTCAGTGGGCACCGCCGGTGACAGACCTGTCTGAAGCGCGGGCCGACACCGTCGTCATCGCCAACGGCATCGACGCGCCCGCGTTGTGGCCCGGGCTGCCGATCCGGCCGGTGAAGGGCGAGGTGCTTCGGCTGCGCTGGCGGCGCGGCTGTATGCCGGTGCCGCAGCGGGTGATCCGCGCCCGCGTGCACGGCCGCCAGGTGTATCTGGTGCCGCGGGTCGACGGGGTGGTGATCGGCGCCACGCAATACGAACACGGCCGCGACACCGCACCCGCCGTTACCGGGGTGCGTGAGCTGCTCGACGATGCGTGTGCGGTGATCCCGGCGCTTGGCGAGTACGAACTCGCCGAATGCGCCGCCGGATTGCGGCCGATGACGCCCGACGGCCTGCCGATCGTCGGGCGGCTCGATGAGCGCACACTTGTGGCTGCGGGGCACGGTCGCAACGGATTCCTGCTAGCGCCGTGGACCGCCGAGCGGATCGCGGCCGAACTGAACGTCACGGTGGGAGCAAGTCGATGAGATTGACCGTCAACGACGAGGCCGTCGAGGTCGACGAGCAGACGACCGTCGCGGCGCTGCTGGAAAGCCTCGGCTTTCCGGAGAAGGGCATCGCGGTCGCGGTCGACTGGTCGGTGGTGCCCCGATCGGA
>JAVRPX010000117.1:0-7939 GCA_032161985.1 Mycobacterium sp. | reverse complement strand
GCGACCAGCGCGATCACCGCGCGGATCAAGCAGTAGAGCATTCGCGCCGCCAGTGGCACCACCGCCGGAATGGGAAGGGTGCGGAGCCGAACGCCAAATCCCGACAGTCGATCCCGCGCGGCGCGGTCGGCGGTCGTCATCGCGCCGAACAGCATCGCCTGCACGATGACGAGCGGCAGGACGTACTGCGGGTAAGTCATCTGGCCGGTGTCGATGAGGTTGCCCAACGCCAAGGTGAACCCGAGGAAGCAGCCGACCGGGGCGAGCACGGCGAAGAGCAGGTCGGCATCGCGTAACGTGCCTGAAAACGTACGCAGGGTGAGTGCCGCAAGGGCACTCATACGGTGACCGGCGGTGCCGTCAGGCGCAGGAATGCCTCGTCAAGCGACGGCTTGCGCAACGAGATGTCGGCGAGTTCGATGCCGAGTCCGTCAAGCCTGCGGAAGACCTCGCCGAAGGTCACGACGCCATCGGGTGCCGGCACCGACACGGCGGCTGCCTGGTGATCGATCAGCGTGTCGCAACCGGCGCCGAATCCTGCGAAATCCGCCAATGCCGTGGCGATTTCGGGCAGATTCATCGGGTCAGCGGGCGTCACCTGACAGTAGCTGACGCCGACGCGGCATTTGAGGTCGTCGGCGGTTCCACTGGCCACTACCCGCCCGGAATTCAGCACGATTATCGAATCGCTCAACACGTCGGCCTCTTCGAGGTACTGCGTGGTCAGCAGCACGGTGACGTCCTGATGACGGAGCGCAGACACCAGATCCCAGACATCGCGGCGGCTGCGCGGATCAAGACCGGTTGTTGGTTCGTCGAGGAAAAGCACTCGCGGGGGGACGACCAGCGCGACCGCGATGTCGATACGCCTGCGCATTCCACCGGAATAGGTGGACACCCGCCGGTCGGCGGCATGCCCCATGTCGAACCGCTCGATCAGTTCGTCAGCCCGTCGTCGGGCATGCCGATGCCGCAGCCCGCGTAGCTGACCGAAGAGCATCAGATTTTCACGGCCGGTGAGGAATTCGTCGAGCGCCGCGTCCTGCCCCGTCACACCGATGCTCGCGCGGACCTCGGCCGACTGTCGCTCGACGTCGAATCCCGCGACAGTTGCCGACCCGGAGGTGGGGCGCAACAGGGTGGACAGGATGTTGATCGTTGTGGTCTTTCCGGCGCCGTTGTGGCCGAGTAGCGCACATACCGAGGCCCGCGCAACGGTGAAGCTCGCGCCCTGCAAGGCGGACGAAGACTTACCGAAGGACTTCCCGAGGTCGCGGCATTCGATCGCAACGTCAGGCATGCGTGTACTGCTCGACGCCATCGGCCACCCGGACGAACTCGGCTCGCATGGCCTCGACGTATCGCATCACTGACTCGCGAGCGACCGAGGTGCCGGGGTAGGCCACGACCAACTGTGTTCTGTCGTGCATGCGATTGACCCACATGCACACCGCCTCCGATAGTCGGTTATCGCCCCAGATACCGATCCGCAGGCCGTCCCAGTAGTCGCTGAACGGCAGCTTGCGGATGTCGATATAGGACAGCATGGGAACCGGCCGGTCCGGAACCGCGAGTGTCCCCGACGCGGGATCCGGCATCTCGAGTAGGTGGTAGTAGGGGACTGGGCCGAGCGTGGTGTTCGCGTCGAACGATGTCTGCGCGGAGCTCACCACCTCATCAAACGACGCATCAGCAGTCGGAACCGCCAACGGCACGAAGCTCGCCAACCACCCGACAGCGGTTGCATGTGCGGGGTCCCGCCGGTTGTCGAACGGCGTGAGGCCGAAGTACGTGGGGGCGCCGGTCAACCGGTGCTCGGCCAAAGCAGCGCACGCGAACACCCCGCCACTGAATCGTGCTCCTGCCGCGCGGCATGCCGATTCGAACCGCCGCCCTTGTTCCTCGTCGATCAGGTCGAATACGTCGATGGCGCCCTGCGTATCGGCAGTCGCCTCGCCCAACTCCAGCGGAAACTCGGGAAGAGCCCCTCCGTTCGCGGCGAGAAAGGCTCGCCACGACCGGATCTGGGGTGACTCTTCGTCCAGTCTCGCGGTGTACGCGCGCTGGTCGCTGCAGTAGTCCCGATGGCTGGCCCCAGGCGTAACTGCAGCCGGGGCGCCCTGCAGAGTGGTGAAGTAGGTGGTCTGAATGTCCAGGAAGATCACGCCCGCCGACATGCCGTCGGCTCGCAAGTGGTCAATCGCGACGTAGACCGTGAAGCGGTCCTCTCCCTGGATGATCCCGAAGGTGAAGCAGTCCCACTGCAGGGGGTCCGGTGTATCGAGGAGCAGCTTGCGGATCTGGGGCGGAGTCATCATGCCGTGGTCGGTCGGCGCCAGCGTGATGGCCTCGGGGTCGGCGATGGCGTAGCGGTGGATCTCGTCGTTCGCATCGAAGTCGAACCAGTCATGGTACGTATCGTGGCGGCGCACATGGGCGTTGACGGCCTGGGTCATGGCATCGATGTCGCAGACGCCCGCAATCTCCCAGACACCAATGCACAAGCGCGGGATATCGCGGCCCAGACTGGTCTGTCTGCGGTAGTACTGGAGATGTTGCGACTGCTGGTAGCTAACGGGCGCCGGGTGGGGTGCCGCCAAGGCGGCACTCGCATGGCTGGCCTTGGTGGGATACCACGAAACAAAGGTGACCTAAGCTGACCAGTCGTAAACCGTGCCGAAGAACATGCGCTTTCATTTCGTGTTCGTCAGCTCGTGACGACACTCCCGGGGACGTCAGCGTCACCGCTGAGGACCTACTGAATGGCGTTGAGTGCCGGGGACAGTCGTGGTCCGCAAGGCGTGGGAGCGCCTCCCCGCTCGCTGCGTCGATGAATGCGAGCGGCGGCGGCCGCTGGTGATGCCAGCCGATGGCGATGCCACGCGGTGGCCGCGGCTAGGGGAGATCCCACAATTGGCATGCGCGAGAAAATAGCAGGAATCCAACGCATTTGTGCAACGACAAAGTTCCGGCTAAGCCGGCAAACATGAAGGGCTAATACGGTGGCGTTTGCTGGATATGCGCCATTGCCGACAGGCCACTTTCGGGAGAAAACTCACAGGAAGTCCTGGGCCATTAACACGAGGTCGTCAAGCGCGCAACAGCTACGTCGCCGATGTGTCTCTGACCGTCAAATCCTTGCTGTAGTAGGGATTTTCAGCCCGTCAGCCAGGCTAGCGCCACGAAATAGGGTTGACCGGATATTGCCAAGAAATATTCGTGATGCATGTAAAGGTATGACGGTGTTAGTTGTCTAATTCACAGCAGTTTGTAAGGTAGCTAATTGACGCCGGTCATAATTTGTCGTTCGCGACGGATTTACGGTGAATTCCGAGCTCTCGGCGGGCGCCGGCGCAAGGTCCAAAGATGCCAGCCGGGTGTATCAGCAAACCTTGAGACATTTGTCACTCCCGTGAGCGAATCGGGTTGTCACGCCGGTCGGGCGTACCGTTCGGAAAACCTCCGCAAGATCGTCGGGGGATGGTCGATGCTGCGTTGTCGTGCAGCTGATTTCAGTGACTCAGCCGTCTCGGGAGCGAAGTAGCCATAGTCCTTGTAGACGTCGATTCGCGTGCAGATCCCGTCTTCGTCGAGTTCGGGGTGAAACTGCGTCGCGTAGACGTTGTCGCCCACGCGAAAAGCCTGGACCGGGCAGTCTGCCGAGAACGCGAGACAGACCAGGTCCGACGGCAGCGCACTGGCACCTTCCTTATGGCCGCCGTACGCATCGAAGACGTCGGGCAGATCGGTGAACAGCGGATCGCGGCGCCCCTGTTCTGTGAGGGTGACGGTCATGGCGCCGACGGGCTCGGAGGAGGTGCGGTCGACGGTGGCCCCGACAACTGACCCGAGCGTGCCGACGCCGTAGCAGCAGCCGAGGAAGGGGAAGTCGTGATCGACGATACGACCGATCAGCGGCAACAGCTCGGATTCGACGCGTCGCTGCGTCTCCGACTTCGAGTCGACAGCGTCGCTGACGTTGTATGGTCCGCCGCCCAAGATGATGCCTGACCAGTCGGCGAGATCGATCTGTCCCAAGGACCTGTGTGTCAGCCGGATACATTGCAGGCCGTCCGTGTCCAGCCCGGCGAAGCGCATCACCGCCGCGTACTCATCGTCGGCCGCCGCGTCCTCGGCGCGGATCGACAGCAGCAGAAACGGGGCGTGCTCGGCGTCGCTTGACATTGTCCGTCAATCTAGCCAACACGCAGTCGGATGGTATGCGCCGAACTAAAGTTGTCACTCGTGACAAGCGCGTCACATCCCATTCTGTTGCATGACCGGGCGCTGACCCGGCGGCAGGCGCGACGAATGAGTCGGCGCTTCGATGGCGTCGGTGTCGCAATCCCCGCGATGCGCCTTCGGCAGATCGCGGCGGGGGCGAGCGTGGGGGACGACGAACTGACAAACGTCAGTTTCGCGCTCACCGCGACGGAGCTACAGCGCGAGGAGCGCCATGCGAAGCTCAAGCGCAGGCAACGTCAAGCCGTGCGGTGGCTGATCGTCGCGAGCATGACTCTCTTGGTACTGACCTCGCTGCTGTGCATGGCATATCTGTTCCTCGGCCTCGCATGGCAGGCGTCTCCCTACTGAGGCGAGCCGTTAGTCTTCCTTGCGGATCAGCCGCTGCAACGCTTCGCGGTCGGGCGCCAGCAGCTCGTCGATGCGGGGCTGGTTCACATCGCCGACGATGATCTCGCCGACCTCCTGGTACACGTCGCGGAAGATTCCATGGGACTTCATCTTCTCGGTCTGATAGATGTTGTCCTCGGTGGGCGTCACGTAGTACACGATCTCGGCCTTGAAGCGGTGAATCAGCCACACGTGGATCAAGTCCATCAGCCGCTTCTGGCGCATCTTCTCGGCGAACGTGTTCTGGTCACGCACCGTGAGAATGCTGCGGCCGTGCCGATCCTTGATCGGATCGACGACCACGTTGGCCAACGGTTCGTCGCCGTCGCCGTAGATCCCCAGATCGAGCACGTCGGACCCGGCGCGCCGCGGCCGAAGCTGAACGCGCAGCTTCTCGCCGATCTGATAATGGTCGCTCCACAGCGCGAGCCACTCCTCCAGCAGCTTCTTCGGCACCTCGGTCTGCACGAGGTGCTGATGCTGCGTGGAGCCTTCACCCATCGCCTTGGTGGTCGCCGTGCGGCCGGACGAGGCGGCCAGCGCGGCGTCGCTGCGCGGTCCGCCGACCAGGGTTTGCGGTGTACGGTACGGAGATTCGACGAGTCGCATCTTGCGTTGCAGGCGCGCGAGCGCAAGCATGCCCTCTTGGCGTAGAGAGGTGGCAAACTCCTCGCAGGCGACGCCGTCGACCTGGTGCCCGCCGTAGGTGATGAAGTTGAAGACGAAGCCCATCTTCCCGAGTTCCTCAGGGAACGCCCGCATCTCGTCGTCGGTCATGCCGGTGGTATCCCAGTTGAACGAGGGGGACAGGTTGTACGCCATCATCTGGTCGGGGAATTCGGCGTGGATCGCGTCGGCGAACTGCCGCGCGTCGGCAAGGTCCGCGGTCTTCGTCTCCATCCAGAGGATATCGGCGAACGGCGCAGCGGCCAGCGACTTGGCGATCGCGTACGGGATGCCGCCGCGGATCTGGTAATAGCCTTCCGGCGTCTTCGCCCGCTCGCAGTCCCATGCGACGTCGGCGCCCAACTCCTTCGCCTTCTCCCGCGCGGAGTAGAGCGACGCCCTCGCAGCGAACTTCCGCCAATCCGCGGCGCTCATCTCGGCAGGCTCGCCCTCCCTCTCGCGGAAGTCGAGCAGGTCCCCGACGGCCTCGCCATAGGTCTGCAGGCCGGCGTCGACCTGCCAGATGTCGACGAACTGTGACTCGACCTTGTCGAACAGGGCGTCGACCGATTCCTCGGCGCCGTCCTGCCATGCCTTGGCGGCGTCGGCGATCGCGTTCTGGATGCCATGGCGCTGCAGCCACGCGTCGGCAGCGGCGTACTCGCCGTCGGGAAGCGCGTAGAGAAGATGGCCCTTTAGGTCCGTGACTCCCGAGTCGTAGAACCGTCGCATCATCGCCAGGAAGCAGGCCTTGTACGACGGGGTCTTGAGGTTGGTGGCGCCGAGGAGGAACGGCTGGTCGCGCTCGTCGGCGCGGCCTTCGAGCAGGTTGGCGGCCTCGGCATCCGTGCGCGCCACGATGATGCCCGGCACCCGCATGATGTCGAGCTGGAAGCGGGCGGTGTTGAGGCGCTTGATCTGTTCATCCGACGGCACCAGAACCTTGCCGCCCTGATGGCCACACTTCTTCGTGCCGGGGCGTTGGTCCTCGATGTGGTAGCCCGGCACGCCGGACTCAACGAAACGCCGGATCAGGTTGCGCACGTGGGGATCACCGCCGTGCCCGGTGTCGGCGTCGGCGATGATGAACGGGCGATAGTCGTAGGCCGGGGTCGCGGCGCGTTGCTCGTCGGTCATGCGCAGGCGCAGGTATTGCTGATTGCGGTCGGCGGTGAGAAGTGCGCGCACCAGTCCGGCGGCCTCGTCGGGCACCTGACTCAGCGGGTAGCTCGCGAGGTCGGGTCCCGGGTCCTCGCTGATCGAGCCCTTCGCCGAGGTCGCCCAGCCGCCGAGATAAATGCCTTCGATGCCCATCCGCTTCATCACCACGGCCTGCCCCGGCGAATAGGGGCCGAAGGTGGTGATGCTCTTGCGCTGGGCGAACAGCTCGCGCAGGCGTGGATAGAAGGCCTCCGCGGCCTCGCGCGCCACGGTGTAATCGGCGGGGATCGTCCCGCGCTGCTCTGCAACCTGCCGGGCCGAATAGAGGCGGATGATCCCCTCGAACCGCGGACTGTCCATGTATCGCTGCGTCGCGACGATGTCCTTGTCGAATGGTGTCTGGGGCTGTGCATCCGCTTCGACGATGGCCATGGGTTTACCCCCTTGTTCAGCGAGACTCCCGTTGAGCTAGACCGCTACGTCACCGACCTTACGGCGCAGGTTTCGCCGACGATGGCGTAATCAGCAAGCTGTCGTGCTCCGCTGTCGGGCAAGATGACAGGCATGAACTGTCCCGCGCTGCGAGCGTCCTAGTGCTCCGCGGCCAGCGGCTAAACGTGCTGCTGACGCGCGTACTCTCGCTGCGCATCATCGTCATCGTCGCGGCGCTGTCCGTGGTTGCCCTGGTCATCACTCTCGGCGCCTGGGTGTGGTTCGGGGTCACCAACGACCAGTACAGCCAGCTGGACCGGCGCCTTGACTCGGTGAGCAGTTTGGGTGACATCAGCGTCCTGCTGCGAACCGCCCAGAACGTCCCCGCCGACCAACCCGCCCTGAACGGGGGCCTGGTCCGCACCGCGCGCGTCAGGAACGCCGTCGCCTCCGTGCCAAGCGACGTCGTGTTGCCACAGTTCGACAATGGCTACGCCAACACCACGATCAACGGCGTCGAGTATCGCGTCCGCACCTTCTCCGCGGGTGTCGCTTCGATCGCCGTCGGCGCGCCGCTGGCCGAAACGCAGCATCGCATCGATGAACTTCACCGGCGAGTGCTGCTGATCTGCGGCGGCGTGATCGTTGGCACCGTGTTGGTGGGCTGGGTGATGTGGCTGATCATGATCAACCCGTTCCGGCTGCTTGCCCAGCAGGCCCGCGCCATCAACGCGCAGTCCAAACCCGACGAGGTTCAAGTGCGCGGCGTCCAGGAGGCCGTCGAGATCGCCGAGGCCGTCGAGGGGATGCTCGCCCGCATCGGCGACGAACAGCAGCGCACCAGGGCTGCCCTTGAATCGGCCCGCGACTTCGCGGCGGTTGCCTCCCATGAACTGCGCACGCCGTTGACAGCGATGCGCACCAACCTCGAGGTGCTGTCCACCCTTGACCTACGCGACGAGCAGCGAAAAGAAGTGGTCGGCGACATCATTCGGACGCAGAGCCGCATCGAAGCGATGCTCACCGCGCTCGAACGCCTGGCCCAGGG
>JAVRPX010000116.1:0-8478 GCA_032161985.1 Mycobacterium sp. | reverse complement strand
CTGGGTGCTGGAAACGTTCCCGCGGCTGGCCGAACGCCGCAACCAGGTGGGCGGCACGCTGTCCGGGGGCGAGCAGCAGATGCTGGCGATCGGTCGGGCACTCATGGCCCGACCCAAGGTCCTGCTGCTCGACGAACCGTCGATGGGCCTTGCGCCGATGGTGATCTCGCAGATCTTCAAGATCATCGCCGAGATCAATTCGCAGGGCACCACGGTGCTGCTCGTCGAGCAGAACGCCCAGCAGGCGCTCAGCCGTTCCGACCGCGCCTACATTCTCGAGACCGGTGAGGTCACCAGGGCAGGCGACGCGAAAGAGTTGTTGGCCGACGACAGTATTCGCGCCGCGTATCTGGGCGTCGCCTAACTACCGCAGAGCGTGCGTGTCTGCACGCCGACACGCCGTCAATTGCGTACAGTTCGCGCACACTCGCGATGAGGGGTTTCACGTTAGGACGCGACGCGAGCCTCGATCGCGTCGAGCACCTCAACCTGCTGGGGTGGTACGTCGACGTGCATGACGACGTCGTCGCCTGCCGACTCGAACTCGAAGCTGAAGAACGAGCAGCACTCGCTCTCGCGGGCCGCCAGGTCACGCGCGCCGGCCTCGGCGTCGCGGACTATAACCAGATCCAATCGCGTCGGTTCGGGCCGTTGCAGTCTCACAACGTGGGCGAAAAGATCGTCGAACTCGGCGACCCGCAGCGGGCGCTCAGGGGTCGGGAGCGTGCACGCGTCAGGCGCCCAATCGTCCTCAGTGCTCATGGCGAGCCGGCACCTGGCACGTCGACACGTGCTTGCATGATCCAGTCCTTCGACTCGCCGGCCACGAGACCCTCCAGGGTGGTCTGGTCGATCACCAAGTACAACGTACGCCCGTCGGCTCCGCCGAGGGCGGGTGCGATCGCCCATCCATTTTCGATCTCGATGCAGTGGGTTACGGTGCCGCCCGCGACGACCCGTAGGAATTCGCCGGTGTCGTAGCAGCCAACCCACACCCCCCTTCGACGTCGACGCAGAGGCCGTCGGGATGTCGCTGCGGTCCGAGTTCGGCGAATACGCTTGGGGCGCCGAGGCTTCCACCGGCTTCCACCCGAAACGCGAGAATGCGGGACCCGTTCGTCTCGCTGACGACCAGCGACCCGTCGGGGAGGAAACCGAGGCCGTTGGGCACGGCAAGCCCGGTTGCGACTACCCGCACGGAACCGCCGGAGTCGACGAGGCCGATCCCGCCAGCCATTGCGGTCTCCGATGCAAGGTAGAGGTCGACGTAGGTGAGGCCGTCGGGCGCGACCACGAGGTCATTGGTGGACCAGGCGACGTCGCTCAGGTCGTATGTGGATGACACATGTCCCTGCGCGTCGACGTGGTGGATCTTCGCGTCGAAAAGGGCGGACACGACGAGCGTCCCGTCGGGCAGCCAGCCCAGCCCGGAGGCGCGCTCAAGCTCGACTTCCACGGCGACATCACCGGTCTCGCCGACGGAGCAGACCCGGCTTGCCAGTCCGTCGCTGAACCAAAGCCGACCGTTATGCCACCTCGGCCCTTCGCCATAGACGATCCCATCGATGAAGGGAAGCGGCTTTACAGCTTCGACCATGGGCTCACATGCTTCCACGGCCAGGTCATCAGCGCCCACACAATGGCCACCAGCGTGGCCGCCACGAAGACGTACCAGGGCCACGGGCCCAACACATCCAGCAGCGACGCGGTCGAAGGTTTCCGGTTGAGGAAGCCGTAGTTGGTTCCCGCAATCCTGTTGAACGTGAACGTAACCGCCGCCCACACCACCGTGACGACCACGGCGAGCCGATAGCTGCGCCAGTCCGGCCGCATCCCGCGACCCCACGTGAGGTAGATGGCCGCCCAGACGACGAGCAGATGAATGGCCCAGAACGCGAGGAACCGGTAGTTCGGAAAATCGGGGCTTTGCAGAGCAGGCGAGATCAACGCCTGCGTACTCAGAACCAGGCCCCAGTAGTAGGTGAGCGCGTAGGCCCAGTGTCTCTGCGACCACAGGGCGTATGCGGCGACGACGGTCGCGAGGTCCGTGAGTTGCAGTGGCACCGAGTCGATCGTCGGCGGGGTGAGGACGTAGATCAAGATCGCGGCGTAGATGACAGCGGTCACCGCCCCGAGAATGCGGCCGAGGCGTCGTGCCTGCCGTTCGGTCTGCCTGCGCCCGACCAAAACCAGCAGCCCGGCGCCGATGACGAACACGACGATGATGGCCCAGTGCGACGGGCCGGAGGCAGTGAACTGCCTAGCGAGCAACAATGACCGACGAGCCGTGGCCGAAGAGACCCTGGTTAGCAGTAACGCCGACGGTGGCGCCCTCGACCTGTCGACCGGTCGCCTCGCCCTTGAGCTGCCAGGTCAACTCGCAGACCTGCGCGATGGCCTGCGCGGGGATGGCCTCGCCGAAGCAAGCCAGCCCGCCCGAAGGGTTGACCGGGATCTTGCCACCGATGGTCGTTGCGCCGCTTCGCAGCAGCTGCTCGGCCTCACCCTTCGGGCACAGTCCGAGGTGTTCGTACCAGTCGAGTTCCAGCGCGGTCGACAGGTCGTAGACTTCGGCCACGCTCAGATCCTCGGGCCCGATGCCGGCCTCGGCGTAGGCGGCGTCGAGGATCTGATCCTTGAACACCCGATCCGGCGCGGTCACCACCGCGGTGGAATCGGTTGCGATGTCGGGCAATTCGGGTAGGTGCTGCGGATAGCGCGGCGTTACCGTGGACACTGCCCGCACCGAGGGAACCCCCTCGAGTGAACCGAGGTGCTTCTCGGCGAAGGCCTTGCTCGCCACGATCAACGCCGCCGCCCCGTCAGATGTGGCGCAGATGTCCAACAGCCGCAACGGATCCGACACGACTGGACTGGCCAGGACGTCTTCTACCGAGGTCTCCTTGCGGAACCGTGCGTTGGGATTCTCCAGGCCATGCTTGGCGTTCTTGACCTTCACCTGCGCGAAGTCCTCGAGTGTTGCGCCGTAGAGGTCCATCCGGCGACGCGCCAGCAGTGCGAAATACACCGGGTTGGTCGCGCCGATCAGATGAAACCGCTGCCAGTCCGGATCGTTGCGGCGTTCGCCGCCAACCGGGGCGAAGAAGCCCTTTGGCGTGGTGTCGGCGCCGATGACGAGCGCGACCTCGCAGAACCCGGCCAGGATCTGCGCGCGGGCGCTCTGCAGTGCTTGAGATCCGCTGGCGCACGCCGCATACGACGACGACACCGGCACGCCGTTCCAACCCAGCTTCTGGGCGAACGTCGCGCCCGCGACGAATCCGGGATAGCCGTTGCGGATGGTGTCGGCGCCAGCGACCAGCTGGATCTGGCGCCAGTCCAACCCCGCCTCCGAAAGCGCAGCGCGGGCGGCGGCGACCCCGTATTCGGTGAAGTCGTTGCCCCACTTGCCCCATGGATGCATGCCCGCACCGAGGATGTAAAGCGGTTCGGGACTCATGGGGCGATCCTCCACGCGTGCACGATGCGCTCGACACCGTCGTCGTCGACGAACAGCGGCATCGTCGTCAGCTCCATCTCCATGCCGACCTTCAGGTCGGCCGCCAGCGTGCCCTCGACGACCTTGCCCAACACGATCAGACCTTCGTCGGCCAGCTGTACCGCGGCGACGGCGAAGGGCTCAAACGGATCGGGGGATGGATACGGCGGCGGCGGGGCATATCGGTTCTCTGTGTAGCTCCACAGCGTGCCGCGCCGCGACAGCGGCACCTGCGCCAACTCGTCGCCATCGCAGACCGGATTGGGGCAGTTGTTGGCGCGCGGCGGAAAGACGTAGGTACCGCACTGATGGCATTTGCCGCCGATCAGATACGGCGCCCCGGATCCGTCAGTCGCGAACCAGCCGTCGACAGCGGGCTGTGTGGATGCAGACACGCCGGTCAGCGTACCGACTGCGGCCGTAAAACTGAAACGTGTTCCAGTTTCAGTCCATGAGTTGGGATCGGTAGCGAACCGGCCCGTGTGCACTTCTCCCGGGAGTAGCGTCTCGGGACATCAGCGTCCGGCGCCCGGAAGATCGGAGACCGAAATGGGACTTTTCGACAAGGCAAAGAAGGCGGCGCAACAGGCACAACAGGCCCTTGCACCGCAGCAGGGTGACGGGAGGGTGCACGTCCAGGGCGCCGGAGGAATGATCGACCCATCCTTTATGGGCGGCCCGTCGACCCGCTCGGTGGCGGCGGACGACCCGATCTGGCAGCCGATCAACGGCATCTCGCTCCAGGACTACGCCGAACTCGCCCGTGACGCGCAGGCCCGCGGCATCAACGACGAGGCAGGCATGATCACCCTCTCCCAGGAGCGCGGGTGGAACCCGGCGGACACGAAGGCAGCGCTCGACGGCTGGGTCCAGCGGATGGGCCAGTCGATGGCGGTCGGCCAGCAGTTCCGCAAGTTCATGGGCTACTGACCGGGTCGATCCGCATGCCCAACCCGTTCAAGGACTGGGGGCGGATGTACCGCTCCAACCAGCAGTACCTGGAGTCGCAGGGGCGCCCGTCGTCCTTCCTTGGCCAGATCGGCGACATCCCCAACCGGATCCACGAGGCTGCCGATGCCGGCGAGATCGGCATGAAGATGATGCGGCATGCGCAGCTGACGAACGGCGGAGGCCTGCCCGCCACCGTCACCGTGGAGGGTGTGTGGCAGGTCGGGTCGTATATGAACATGTCGCCCGTGCTGCGGATCCAGGGCCGGGTTCGATGTGACGGCCCTGGGCCTTCCGAGCCCTACGGCGCCGTCTTCGACGAAGTCGTGTCGCAGATGCACACCACACGGATGCAGCCGGGCGCGACGATCGCAGTGTTCGTCGACCCGCAGAATCCCGTGGACATGGCCATCGATTGGATCCGCACCGGTCAGCTCGTCCCGCCGCCGCCCGGTTCCACACCGCGCCCGGGTGAGCCGGGGGCACGCCCCGTGTAGTGACCTCCCGGTCCGGCAGCACGTGTGTGTCAGCGCCCGTGCATAGAGTAGGGCCGTGACCGCAAGCGCAACGGCCGAGAAGCCGACATTGATGCTGCTGGACGGCAATTCGCTGGCGTTCCGAGCGTTCTATGCGCTGCCCGCCGAGAACTTCAAAACGCAGGGCGGGCTGACCACCAACGCCGTCTACGGCTTCACCGCGATGCTGATCAACCTGCTGCGCGACGAACAGCCGAGCCATATCGCGGCCGCGTTCGACGTCTCCCGCAAGACATTTCGGCTGGAGAAGTACCCCGAATACAAGGCAGGCCGGTCGGCGACGCCAGACGAGTTCCGCGGCCAGATCGATATCACCAAGGAAGTCCTCGGCGCGCTCGGCATCACCGTGCTGGCCGAACCGGGCTTCGAGGCCGACGACGTCATCGCCACCCTGGCCACGCAGGCCGAGGATGCGGGATACCGGGTGCTGGTCGTCACCGGCGACCGCGACTCCCTGCAACTGGTCAGCGACGACGTCACCGTGCTGTACCCGGTAAAGGGGGTCAGCGAGCTGACCCGGTTCACTCCTGAGGCCGTCGTCGCTAAGTACGGGCTGACGCCGCAGCAGTACCCGGACTTCGCTGCGCTGCGGGGCGACCCCAGCGACAATCTGCCCGGTATCCCGGGCGTGGGGGAGAAGACGGCGACGAAATGGATCGCCGAGTACGGGTCGCTGCAGGCGCTCGTCGACGGTGTCGACACCGTGAAGGGCAAGGTGGGCGAAGCGCTGCGGGCCAACCTGTCAAGCGTGGTGCTGAACCGCGAGCTCACCGACCTCGTCAAGGACGTGCCGCTGGCCCAGACGCCCGACACGCTGCGGATGCAGCCGTGGGACCGCGACCACATTCACCGGCTCTTCGATGACCTGGAGTTCCGGGTGTTGCGGGACCGGCTGTTCGACACGCTGGCGTCGGCCGATCCCGAGGTCGACCAGGGCTTTGACGTGCGGGGAGGAGCGCTCGAGTCGGGCGAGCTCGCCGCCTGGCTGGCCGAGCACAGCCAGGGGAGCCGGTTCGGGCTCGCGGTGGTCGGCACGCACCTGGCGTACGACGCCGACGCGACCGCGCTGGCCATCGTCGCGGCCGACGGTGACGGCCGTTACGTCGATACCGCCACCCTGCATCCCGACGACGAGGCCGCGCTGGCGTCGTGGCTGGCGGACGTCGGCGCGCCCAAGGCGCTGCACGAGGCCAAGCTCGCCATGCACGACGTCGAAGGCCGCGGCTGGAAGCTGGCCGGTGTCACCTCAGACACCGCACTTGCCGCCTATCTGGTGCGGCCCGGGCAACGCAGCTTCGCGCTCGACGATTTGTCGCTGCGGTACCTGAAGCGCGAGCTGCGTGCGGATAACCCTGAGCAGCAACAACTTTCGTTGCTCGATGACAGCGAAGGCGTCGACGATCAGGCGGTGCAGACGGTGCTGCTGCGTGCCAGTGCCGTCATGGATCTCGCCGATGCACTCGACGAGGAGCTCGCCCGTATCGATTCGTCGTCGCTGCTGGGCAACATGGAGCTGCCGGTGCAGCGGGCCCTGGCCCAGATGGAGACCGCGGGCATCGCCGTGGACCTCGGACTGTTGTCGGAGCTGCAGAGCGAGTTCGCGGCCCAGATTCGAGACGCCGCCGAGGCCGCGTATGCGGTGATCGGCAAGCAGATCAACCTCGGCTCGCCCAAGCAGCTGCAGGTCGTGCTGTTCGACGAGCTGGAGATGCCGAAGACCAAGCGCACCAAGACCGGCTACACCACCGACGCCGACGCGCTGCAGGGGTTGTTCGACAAGACCGGGCACCCGTTCCTGCAGCATCTGCTGACGCATCGCGACGCCACGCGCCTGAAGGTCACCGTCGACGGGCTGCTCAACTCGGTGGCCTCCGACGGCCGGATCCACACGACGTTCAACCAGACCATCGCCGCCACCGGCCGACTGTCGTCGACCGAGCCGAACCTTCAGAACATCCCCATCCGCACCGAGGCGGGCAGGCGGATCCGCGACGCGTTCGTTGTCGGCAAGGGCAGCCAGGGTGACTTCGACGAGCTCATGACGGCCGACTACAGCCAGATCGAGATGCGCATCATGGCCCATCTTTCGAAGGACGAAGGGCTGATCGAGGCGTTCCGCACCGGCGAGGACCTGCACTCGTTCGTGGCGTCGCGGGCATTCTCCGTGCCGATCGAGGAGGTCAACGCAGAACTGCGGCGGCGGGTGAAGGCGATGTCCTACGGGTTGGCGTACGGGCTCTCCGCTTATGGCCTCGCTGCGCAGCTGAAGATTTCCACCGAGGAAGCCAAGGTGCAGATGGAGCAGTACTTCTCCCGCTTCGGCGGGGTGCGCGACTATCTGCGCGAGGTCGTCGACCAGGCCCGCAAGGATGGCTATACGTCGACGGTGCTCGGCAGACGGCGCTACCTGCCCGAGCTCGACAGCAGCAACCGAAACGTCCGGGAGGCCGCCGAGCGGGCCGCGCTGAATGCCCCAATTCAGGGCAGTGCCGCCGACATCATCAAGGTCGCGATGATCAACGTCGACCAGGCGATCAAGGACGCCGGACTGAAGTCACGGATGCTGCTGCAGGTGCATGACGAGCTGTTGTTCGAGGTCGCGTCAGGGGAGCGGGACACCGTCGAGACGCTGGTCCGTGAGCAGATGGGTAACGCCTATCCGCTCGACGTACCGCTCGAGGTCAGCGTCGGCTACGGCCGGAGCTGGGACGCGGCGGCCCATTAGGGACCCGGTGCGCGGTACCCGGCCAGCTGCTGCAGCGCAGGCGCGGCTGCCCGAGCCGCGGCGACCTCGTTCACTTCCTCCTGCTGCAGCGCGAACACCCGTTGATCGCCGAAGCCCCTGTCGATTCGATCCCGCACGAATGCCAGTTCGACCACCTGAGCGGCGAAGTTCTTGACCGACTTCGCGGCGGGCTTCCCGCCGAACTGTTTCGCCGCCGCGATCGCCGATTTCTGACTGCGGAGCGAGCCCAGCCACGTGGCCTCGTTCGGGGTGACCAGGCCGCCCGCCACCATGCCTGGCAGCTTTTCGGCGACGACTCGCTGCTCTCTGCGGCGGCTGCGGACGCCGAGAACGATCGCCAACACGAACACCGGCACCATCCAGAACAGGTAGGTCAGGAAGTATGCCTCGACGCTCAGCAGCGATGAGCCGTTCCACAACCCGTGCATGATCACTGCGCCGACGTAACCGAGCAGGATGTAGAGCGCCTTGGCGGCGGAGCTGCGCTGCTGGAGTGCGAAATACACGCCGATGCCGAACATCGTGGTGAACAGCGGGTGGGCGAACGGCGCCATGATCAGCCGTAGTGCGGCGGTCCCCAGGGACTCGGAAACCGACTTGCCACCGCCGATGTAGAGGATGTCCTCCAGCCAAGCGAAGCCAGCACCGACAAGCCCCGCGTAGACCAGGCAGTCGGTCAGCGAGTTCAGCTCGTTGCGGCGTCGGCCCGTCATCATGAGCAGCAGGAACAGTCCCTTGGCGGCCTCCTC
>JAVRPX010000115.1:0-2602 GCA_032161985.1 Mycobacterium sp. | reverse complement strand
GACGTAGTGGTACTTCTGCAGTGCCACGTCGTCGAAGCCGCCCATCGCGCCGACACCGTCGAACGCGGTCTTCAACTTGCCAAGGCTCTCGAGGGTCGTGCCGGGCCGCATGTGCTCGTCGTGGTCGAGGATGACCAGACCGTTCTGATCCTTCACCGGCACGACCGACTTGGCGAAGTAGCCGCCCGACCATGCCTCTGCGGCCTTCTCCTGCGACCGCAGCGCGTAGCGGTCGACGTCCTCACGGGAGAAGCCCTCGATGGTGGCGATCAGGTCGGCGCCGATGCCCTGCGGGACGAAGCCGATCTGGTAATTGGTCTCCGGGTCGGTGGCCCAGGCGCCGCCGTCGGAACCCATCGGGACACGGCTCATCGACTCGACGCCGCCGGCCAGCACCAGATCGTCCCAACCGGAGCGCACCTTCTGCGCGGCGGTGTTGACGGCCTCAAGGCCCGAGGCGCAGAACCGGTTGAGCTGCACGCCGCCGGTGGTTTCGGGCAAGCCCGCGGCCAGCACCGCGGTGCGGGCGATGTCGCCGCCCTGGTCACCGACCGGCGACACAACGCCGAGGATCATGTCGCTGATCAGGGTCTCGTCCAGGTCGGGGAATCGGCGACGGAGCTCGTCGACCAGGCCAACGACCAGGTTCAGCGGCTTGACCTCGTTCAGCGAGCCGTTGCGCTGCTTGCCGCGAGGCGTGCGGATGGCCTCATAAATGAAGGCTTCTTCGGACATGAAGTATTTCCTGTTCAGGTGGGGTTATGGGAGCCAGGCCCACATGGGCGGTAGTCCTCTGATCTGCCAGCCTAACAGCCCCTCCCAACCGGGTGGTTGGGCGGTCTAACCATCGCCCAAACGAACACTTGGGCGAGAAAGTGCGAGTAGATCCCACCAAAACGTCGATCTCGGCGCGATGGTTCTCGCCAGTAGGCTCAGCAGCCATGACGGTGCGGCGCCTCGAGCCCTATGCGGTCACGATCTTCGCCGAGATGTCGGCGCTGGCCGCCCGCATCGGCGCGGTGAATCTGGGCCAGGGCTTCCCCGACGAGGACGGGCCGCCCGCAATGCTCAAGGTTGCCGAGAACGCCATCGCCGAGGGCGTCAACCAGTACCCGCCCGGGCTGGGCATCGCTCCGCTGCGGGAAGCGATCGCCGCGCAGCGCAAGCGCCACTTCGGCACCGACTACGACCCCGACACCGAGGTGCTTGTGACCGTCGGCGCGACAGAGGCGATCGCCTCGGCGGTTCTGGGGCTTGTCGAACCGGGCTCCGAGGTGCTGTTGATCGAGCCGTTCTACGACTCGTACTCCCCCGTCATCGCGATGGCGGGCTGCGACAGGCGCGCGGTACCGCTGGTGCAAGACGGCCGCGGCTTCGCGATCGACGTCGACGGCCTGCGTCGCGCCGTGACGCCGAAGACCAAGGCGCTGATCGTCAACTCGCCGCACAACCCGACCGGCATGGTGGCGTCGGACGACGAACTGAAGGCATTGGCTCAGCTGGCCGTCGATGCCGACCTGCTGGTGATCACCGACGAGGTCTACGAGCATCTGGTGTTCGACGGGCGCCGCCACATTCCACTGGCCAACCACCCAGGGATGGCTGCCCGCACGGTCACGATCTCCAGCGCGGCAAAGATGTTCAACTGCACCGGCTGGAAGATCGGATGGGCCTGCGGCGCACCGGAACTCATCTCAGGGGTGCGCGCGGCCAAGCAATACCTCTCCTACGTCGGTGGCGCGCCGTTTCAACCGGCGGTGGCGCACGCACTCAACACCGAAGAGGCGTGGGTGGCCGCGCTGCGGGAGTCGTTGCAGGCCAAGCGCGACAAGCTGGGCGCAGCGCTCGCCGATCTGGGATTCGAAGTGCACGACAGTTTCGGCACCTACTTCTTGTGCGCCGATCCCCGTCCTCTCGGGTACGACGACAGCACGGCGTTCTGCGCTCAATTGCCGGAGCGCGCAGGCGTAGCCGCGATCCCGATGTCCGCGTTCTGTGATCCGGGGGCTAACCACGCCGACGCGTGGAATCACCTGGTGCGCTTCGCCTTCTGTAAGCGTGACGAGACGCTCGATGAGGCGATCCGACGGCTGTCGGTGCTAAGCGACTAGTCGTCGTCCTCCGGGCAATTGGCGTCGACGTAGACCGTGCCGGCCTGCGCAGGGGTGAGCGGCTTGCCTTCGGAGTTCGTGCCGTTCAATCCCGACACATCGAGCACAGTGCACTCCGACAACGGAACGTCGCGCGGCCCGTTGGTGACGTGGACGGAAACGCTATATCCCTGCCCTCTCAGCTGATTGACAGCGTCGAGAGCATCTTGCCCGCCGAGCGGGGCTGCCGTGGCCACTCCCGCGAACCCCACGGTAGCGGCGGCCACAAAGCCGAATATCGCGGTACCAATCGCCAAACGTCGCATGCCTTCAGGATCGTTCCATTGGCGTCACATATCGTTGGTGTTGGCACTAAGGTTGCGGTGGCGGCTAGCTGGTAGACCGCATCGTTAGAGCGAGGCGGCGACGGCCCAGATCTTCTCGGCCACAAGGGCATCGCCCCGGTCCAGCGGGCTGAGCACCACATCCGTCGCACCCGCATCCAGGTACCG
>JAVRPX010000114.1:0-9614 GCA_032161985.1 Mycobacterium sp. | reverse complement strand
CCCGGGTGGATCGCCACGGCAGCCCAGCTCCCGTCCGAGGTCGCCGCGGGCAACGCCACTCCGGTGGGCCGGTCGGCAACCGCGGCAGAGGTCGCCGTCGGAGTCGCATTCCTCGCAGCTCCGGGTGCCTCGTACGTCACCGGCACGACGCTGACCATCGACGGGGGTAATTCGATTGGCGGAGTGAAAACCGACGACTGAACATGCGGCCTACGAGGCAGCGTAGGCCCGACGATGAATGTGCTCGGCAACCATGATGGTGGTCACGTTGGTGACCGTCGAAGTTGGGTGGCCGTACGTCGCCAGGTTCGCGGCGATCGCCTCATGCGTGCCCGATGGCAGTTATGGCCGGGCGCCCGGTGCAATAAGGGCTTTCATGATTTGTCCTGCGCGCAGTGCGTCGAAGGCGGACAGCGCATCAGAAAGTGGGCTGATTACCGTGGTGAGGTCCGCGACCACGATTTGTCCAGTGGCCAGCAGGTCGATCGCGCGGTCGAATTCGACGGTATAGATGTACGACCCCCGCACAACGATCTCTTTGAGCAGGATCGTCGCCGAATCAAGTCCGGGGTCGGGCCCTGCTCCGACGACCACCAGGATGCCGCCCGGGGCAAGCAGTTTCAGCGCTGTGGACGTGGCGGCCGCGCTGCCTGAGCACTCGAGCACGACATCGACGACCAGGTCGCCGTAGTCTTCGGCGGCGATTGGCACAGCATGGGACGCCGTCGCGAACTGGGCCCGCTCCGCGGCCGGCTCCATCAGAAGGATCTGTGCGGGCGATCTGAGGTAAGCGAGTCTGCACGCGAGTTGCCCGATTGGGCCGCCGCCGGTCACCAACACCGTGCGTCCCGCGAGCTCACCGGCGAGTTCCACCGCCCGCAGCGCGGTAGCCGCTGGCTCGACCCACGCCGCCTCCAGAGTTCCCATCTCGTCGGGGATTCGGCGCAGGTGTCCAGGGAAGGCGGCCATCAGCGGCGCCAGCGCACCGTCGGCCTGCAGGCCCAGCGCCGTCTCCAACGTGGCTTGGCGACAGAAGTTTGATCGACCCGACCGGCAGTACACGCACGTGCCGTCCACGTTGCCGTTGGGGTTGACTGCGACCCTCTGGCCGACCGCCCACTCACCGACGTCGTCGCTGACCGCGGCGACCCGGCCGGTGGACTCGTGCCCGAGGATGCAGTCACCGCGGTACACCTGCGGCAGCTGGGAGGCGTGCAGGTCGCTACCGCAAATCCCGCACAGATCGACTTCGACCAGGACTTGATCGGATCGAAGCGTTGGACGTGGACGGTCCTGTAACGCGATCCGTCCGTCTGCGGTGAGCACGACTGCGGGCATCGCCATGGTCAGTCAGCTCTTCGTTACGGCGCAAACGAATACGGCCCGAAACGGCCCCACGCGACGAAGATGGCCAGAGCGATCAGCACCACGTTGACCACGATATTCAAAGGCTCCTTGCGACGGGCGTGAACAACGATTGCGCCCACCATCACGAGTGCGAGCCCGACGGCAGCCAGCGGCACCAGGATCGGTGCGATGTGCACTGCGGCCGGAAGGACCAACCCGACAGCTCCGAGGAGTTCGACGAGTCCGATCAGTCGGATGTTGGTTGGGTTGTAGTCCTGCGCCCAGCCCTGGCCGGCCGTGACGAGCTTGTCCTTGGGTACGACGAGTTTCATCAGCCCGCTTCCGGCGAATGCGACAGCCAAGACTATCGCGACGATCCACAGCGCGAGGTTCATCCGGATCTCCTAATCGTTGTCATGCTCGACTGCGTACATCAACTGAACTCCTCGTTGAGCAGGGCGATGTCGCGATCACCCAGCCAAAGGCCTTCCGCAGCAAGGTTTTCAGCGAGGTGAGCGCGAGTGCGCGTTCCTGGAATCAGCAAGACGTTCGGCGTGGTGGCCAGCAACCACCCGAGGGCGACCTGCGAAGCGCTCGCTTCGTGGGCAGCGGCAACGCTGTTGACGACCGGGTTGGTCAGGATCTCCTCGCGCTGCGCCTTGGGATAGCCCAAGGGACAGAACGGCACGAACGCGATCTCCCTTGCGCTGCACTCTTCCAAGATGGGCTTGCTGTCACGCGCCGCGAGATTGAAAAAGTTCTGCACGCAGACGATTTCGGTGACCTCGAGCGCCCGCATGAGGTGATCTCTGGTGATGTTGCTGAGTCCGATTCCGCCGATGAGCCCCTCGTCTCGGGCCGTCATCAGCGCCCCGAGCTGATCGACGAACCGGGCATCGGGTGCGGCGTTGTCCATCACGCGCAGGTTGACGGCGGTGAGTCGTTCGACCCCCAGCGTCGCAAGATTGTCTTCGATGCCCGCACGGAGCTGATCGGGGTCGTCATAGGGCAGGACCGCGCCGGAATCGTCGCGGCGGGCTGCCACCTTGCTGACCAACGCCAAACCGCCGGGGTAGGGGTGTAGCGCCTCCCGGATCAGTTCGTTGACCACCCCTGGCCCGTAATACTGAGCGGTGTCGATGTGATCCACCCCGGCGTCAATAGCGGCCCGTAGCACTGCGATGGCTTCGTCACGGTCGCGCGGTGGACCGAAGACGCCGTCTCCGGCCAACTGCATCGCGCCGTACCCGACACGCCAAACCTCTTTGTCGGCAAGGCGATAGCGGGAGTCAGGCATATATGGGGGCCACGTCGAAATACACGCGGTAGTCGTCGATCTTCCCTGCGGCGTCGGTATGAAAGATCGTGACACACGGGATGGTGACGTGCTGCCCGTCCTTACGGTCGTAGGTGACCTTCAACTCCACGATGGTGTCGTTTCCGAAGTTCCATTCGTTCACGATCGCGTGATGCAGGCCCGCGATGGTGTCGTAAAAAGCTGTGGTGCCCGCGCGGATCTCGTCGACACCGACCATCGGTTGGCCGTTGCCGAAAACAACTCGCGCGTCCGTGGCGAAAAGCGCGACCACCGCAGAGATATCCATTGCGTCGGTCATCGCGAATACGTTGCGCGTCCGCGGACGCGTTGGAGTACCCATGGGGATCCTTCCCTCACCTTAGGTCCAGCGTGTTCATCACGATAGGTGATGTATCACGCTTATTACAAGGTTTCATGGTCGGACCTGCTCACCACGGAGCTGGCGGCAAGGAGCTGTTGAAGTTGATGTTGACCCGGACGTGCTCCAATGCCGCTGTGAGCGGTGGGAGCAGTTCGTCGGGTATTGGGTCGATGAACATCCGGCGGACTAAGGCCACGTGAGCGGGGGCCGCCTCCGCGATCGCTTCGCGGCCCGCCGTCGTCAGAATGGCGTCGGTGGCCCGGCCGTCGTCCCCTGATGGAAGCCGCATAGCAAGGCCGCGCTGACATAACCGGCGCAGCTGGTGCGACGCGCGACTCCGTTCCCAACCAATCAGCGCCGCCAGGTCAGAGACCCGCAGGCGCCCGTCAGGTGCGTCCGTTAACGCATTCAGAACGTGGTAGTCGGCGAGCGACAAACCGCTGTCGCTTTGAAGCTGACGATTCATCTCGTAGTTCAGCCGCATCTGGACGCCCATAAACGCACGGAAGGCCCGCAACTGGGCTGCTAGCAGCCAAGGCTCTTGTTCGGTCTTCCGGCGCTGACGACGTGACACTTCGACTATTCCTTCTCACAGTATCTGCCCAGGATATCGCGATGGAGGGGGCGATTGCTTGACATATCACGTAGCGTTGTGAAGCGATGGCGGCTATCACGGAGGTTTCGGCATGACTGAGACAGTCAACAACTTGATGGAAGCGAACCTGCTCGGGGTGTTCAACGAACGCGATGCTCAACGGAGAGCCCTGGCAATCGAGAGCACCTACGCTCCAGATGTTCGCTGGACTGACGACGAGGGGATCACCGTCGGTCGGGAAGCATTGGAAGCCAAAGCAGCAGCGTTGCAGTCGCAGATGGAAGGCTTGGTCTTCACCAAAGCCGGTCTCGTCTACCAAACCGTCGGATTGGGGTACTTGGCGTGGAACCTCAAGCCTGACGGCGGCGACCCGGTGGCCACCGGATTCGAAGTGGCGGTCGTGCGCGACGACCTCATCGCCGAGCTCTACACCGTCATCACAACGTAGAGGGCAGGCAGAGTGATGCTCACCAATCCCGAAGGCGGAGACGGTCCATCACAGCTGCTAGGCGCGTTCATCGACTACCTTCGTGCGCGGCCCGCTGGCGGCGACTCCGAAAGCACGGGGTTTGAAGACGGCTTGTCTGGGATGGAAGGCGTGACACGCGACACCAGTGACTTAGGGGGTGTCCCCGCTGTCACGCTGCAACCACAGGTCGGCCGGCCCGACCGCACTGTCCTCTACTTTCATGGCGGCGGCTACGTCACTGGCTCTCCACCCGATCGCTATCTTCCGTTGGCTGCCGCGGTGGCTCTGGCGGCCAACGCCCGAGTGCACGCGGTGGACTATCGGCTCGCTCCAGAAACGCCGTTCCCTGGCGCCTTCGACGACTGCCTAAGCGCCTATCGGTGGCTTGTCACGCAGTGCGGTGCGGACCCGCGAACGCTGGTCGTGCTTGGCGATTCGGCGGGCGGTAATCTTGCGGTCGCTGTCACCGCCGCAGCCCGGGATCAAGGCTTGGCACTTCCGGCTTGCGTCGCTGTGATCTCACCGTTGGCCGACCTGACTTTCAGTGGCGCCTCCATCGAGGAACGTAAACACTTGGACCCTTTGGTGACTCGCGAGATGCTCGACTCCACGGTGACCGACTATCTTGCCGGTGCCGACCCCAGCGACCCCCGGTGCTCTGCGATCTTCGCTGACATGCACGGTTTCCCTCCGATGCTCATCCAGGTCAGCGAGAACGAGATCCTCTACGACGATGCCATTCGCATCCGAGATGCGGCCACCACTGCAGGTGTCGACGTCGCCTTCGAGTCCTGGCGACATGGGATCCACGTCTGGCCGGTGTTCATCTCTGTCGGCCTGCCCGAATCCGCTGCCGCCATCGAACACCTGGCGACCTTCTTCAAAACCCATGTCGCACACTGGGGGTCGGAAACCTCGCCGTGATCGAAAGCGCTATGGTCGCATTGTTCAGTGGGTGAGTGCGGCTTCGAGGTTGGTCAACACTCCGAGCTGAGCGAAGATGATCGACCCTTCCGGATAGCAGTCGAAGCGTTTGATCCTGCCGTCTTCTAGCTCGAACACATCGCAACACGGGGCGTCCATCTTCTTTCCCGTGGCAGGCAACTCACCGAAGGGAAGCTGCAGCGAGCCATCGTGCGTGCCTTGCAAAGCGAGTTGCACCACGACCACGTTGCCGTCGGCGTAGACCCGATAGAGCTCACGATGCATGTTCGAAAAGGCTGTGCTGTAGTTACGGACTGGATCGGCGAGCCCGGGGCCACGATAGGTGATGCCCACCGAGTTGTCGACGAATACCCCGTCAGGCGTGAACAGGTTGATCCAGCCCTCCAGATCCTTACGCTCGGCAACCGCATAGGCGTTGCGAACGGCGTCCACATTGTCAATCGTCACGAGTTGTTCCTCTCACGCAGTGCGCATTCGATCTGGGCCATGCAACCGATCTACAAAGCATGATATATCACGCATTCTGACTATGAGGGGGCAGGTTGAATCAACGCTGTGCTCATGCAACGTTCTTGTGTAACTGTGCTATCGCAGATAATCCGTATTCCAGCTGTTCGCCGACTATGACGCGGGCGCGTGGCGACATGACATAGCGGATCCGGCTGGGCTTGATCACCTACTCGCCGCGCGTGACGTGCCTCCACTCACCTGGCAGCGATGGCGGGCCATCGACGCCGAAGAGCGCGAATGCGGCGCCGAATTCTCGCGTCCCCTGGCGTTTCCTTGCTCGTCGTGACGGCAACGCCGTAGCCTCGTGACGTGTCAGGCCTGACGGATGTCCGCGCCGACGAACTGGCCGCGCTCGAAGTCTTCGCCGGCTGCTCCGCCGAGGACCTCGTGCCGCTCGCCGCGCAGCTGCGCCCGCTGACCGCGGCGGCCGGGCAGGTGCTCATGCACCAGGGCGAGCTGGCAGTGTCCTTCCTGCTCATCGGCTCCGGCCAGGCCGAAGTCACCCACATCGGAATCGACGGCCACGACACCGTCGCCAAGTCCCTCCCCGGAATGATCGTTGGCGAGATCGCCTTGCTGCGCGACGGGCCGCGCACCGCCACGGTGATTGCGAAGGAGCCGTTGACGGGCTGGGTAGGTGGCCGAGAAGCGTTCGCCACGATGCTCGAGCTCCCGGGCATGGTGGAGAAGCTCCTCCGCACGGGCCGTCAGCGTCTCGCCGCGTTCATCACGCCGATTCCGGTTCGAATGCGCGACGGCACCCAGCTGCACCTGCGGCCGGTGCTACCTGGCGACAACGAGCGCACCACGAACGGTCCCGTCGAGTTCTCGAGCGAGACGTTGTACCGCCGCTTCCAGACCCCACGAAACCCCACCAAGGCATTGATGAGATACCTGTTCGAGGTCGACTACGCCCACCACTTCGTCTGGGTGATGACCGACGGTTTCGATGGCCCCGTCGTGGCCGACGCGCGCTTTGTACGCGACGAGAGCGACCCTGCGATCGCCGAAGTAGCCTTCATCGTCGGCGACGACTATCAGGGCAGAGGCATCGGCACGTTTCTGATGGGTGCCTTGGCCATTGCAGCGGATTACCATGGAATCCAACGCTTTACGGCCCGCGTGCTTTCGGAGAACTATCCCATGCGCGCGATTCTCGACCATTTCGGCGCCGACTGGCACCGCGAGGACCTCGGCGTCGTCACCACCGTCATCGACGTTCCCCAGCCGCCCAACCCGCCCTTCACGCCGCAATTGACCAAACAGATACACGACGTGACAAGCCAGGTCGTCAGGATCGTCGGCTGATGCGGCCGCCACTGTCGAAAGACACCCGACTGTGCATCTCACTGGCTGGCCGGCCCAGCAATATCGGGACCCGCTTTCACAACCATCTCTATGACGAACTCGGCCTGGACTTCATCTATAAGGCGTTCACGACGACTGACATCGCCGCGGCGATCGGTGGTGTGCGGGCGCTGGGCATTCGGGGTTGTTCGGTGTCGATGCCGTTCAAACAGGACGTCGTTGCCCTGGTCGACAAGGTCGAGCCGTCCGCACGGGCGATCCACTCGGTCAACACGATCGTCAACGACGGCGGCCACCTGACGGCGTCCAACACCGACTACATTGCGGTACAACGGCTTATCGAGGAACACGGCCTGGATCCGGACGACACGGTGCTCATCCGTGGCAGCGGTGGCATGGCAAATGCGGTCGGTGCCGCGTTCCGCGACAACGGCTTTCACTCGGGCATCGTTGTGGCGCGTAACACCGAGGCGGGGCGCGCACTCGCTGATCGGCTCGGCTACGACTATGCGCCCGACGTCGGAGGCCGATTGGCGCCGATTCTTGTCAACGTCACGCCGATCGGGATGGCGGGCGGTCCCGAAGCGAGCGAGGCGGCGTTCGACGAAGCGACGATCGCCAAGGCGCACACCGTGTTCGACGTGGTCGCGCTGCCGTCGGAGACCCCGCTGATCAAGGCGGCGCGCGCGGCGGGTGTACCCGTCATCACCGGAGCCGAGGTGATCGCTCTGCAGGCCGCTGAGCAGTTCGAGCGCTACACGGGGGTGCGGCCGACCCCCGAGCAGATCGCGGAGGCCTCGGCGATTTCGCGGGCCTGACTACGGCGCGTTGACGACAACGATCTGTCGACGCACCTTCTCGATGCCATGGGTCCACTTCGAGTACACGAGCGAGGCCTCGAGGAACCACGTCAGGGATGAGTGCACCGCCGCGCCTGTCGGCGGCGCGTCCTTGGGCAGTGGCACCGCGAACGGAACCGTCACCGGCGTGCCGTTGCGCAACGGTATTCCCTTGCCCAGCTTGATCGTTTGACCGGACTTCGACCCTCCGCCGACCGCCGGTGTGCGCTCCAGCGGGTGCGAGGTCCGGCGCCAACCCCAATAGATCCCGAGTTCGCAGTCCGACATGTCTTTGTTCGGTGTAAGAACGATCTGACCGCTTATTGTTTCGCCTGCGTGAAAGAGGAGTGACGGCAACACGATGCCGATGTCGGTGTCGCCGTCTCCTCCGGTGCGTGCCTGTGGTTCGTCGGTGACCTGGAGGTCGTCCCCGCCGATGACCACGGTGAAATCACCGCGGGCGTCGACGTCGCGGCCGCCGCGGTCGACCGTCAGCCGGGCCGACCACCGCGCGAGCGCGTCGGACGAACCCGGTGCCCACGACGGAACCGTGAATGACGAAGATCCGCCGCTGAATTCGCCCGCTGCGATGGGCAGCTCGACCTTGGTCACGCCGACCCAGTCCTCGGTGTCCTTCTCGCCCGCGTCGGTGCCGACCTCACCCATCATGAACCACGAGTCGTTCATCTGCACCGCTGTGGAGTCGGCGCGACCGGCCCAGCGATACCGATAGAAGTTGGTGTAACCCCACTCCAGCGTCGCCGAGGACACCTTGTCGACCGCCTTGTCCGCGGTGACGGTGGCGGTGGCGGTCTGACGTGGTCGGACGATCTCCGGCGTCACGGACACCTTCGCGCCGCCGGAGGTTTTGAAAAGGCCCACTACTTCTTGGCGTACTTCTGGCGTGTGGCTTCGTATTCCTCGGGGTTGTTCTTCTTCTGCCAGGCCCGCACCGGCCAGAACAGGAGCCACAGCACCGGGTAGACGGTCACGTAGAACAGCAGGTGCATCGCGGCGGCGAACAAGACGCCGAACACCCACGCCGGATAGATGATGATCAGGCAGAACTGCAGGAACTGCTTGACCACCACCGGGTAGCCCTCGGCCATCGACAACACGTAGCGCGGGCTCATCGCCTTCAGGTACTGCTTCACCTTCGACGTCTCGGCCTCGGCTTCGGCCTGCGCCTCGCTGACGTCGCGGCCACGTTCCTCGCGGGTCAACCCACGCTGAGGTGGCGGCGGTTCATCGGGATCGGGCGTTACAGCAGTCATCGCGTCTCCCTACGGCGTGATCGTGGTCTGCTCGTCGATGACGCCCGTCGCGTCCATCAACGCGCCCATCTGGTCCTCGGTGCCGTCGGCGTTGAGCTGCAGCACAAACAACGCGTCCTGGCCCGGGATCACCACGGTCTTCTGGGCGATGGCGCGCTTGACGCCGTCCTTCAGATACGTGCCGCCGATCTGCGTCGCATCGAACCCGGCGAGCGTGCTCGGGCTGCCGTCTGCGGCGCCGTCGTAGGCGGGCAGGTTCTTGATCTCGCCCGGCGCGTACTCGAGGATCTTGGCAGGGTCGACGTTGCCGCTCAGCTTGGAGACCAGCGCAATGACGGTCGGCGGATCCTGGGCCATCGCCGGATCGCTGGACACGATCGCGCCATAGGCCCAGTCCGGTGTGCGGTTTCCGGCGTCCTCCCACCCGGGCGGGAACGGCAGGTCGATCGTCGGCGCGCCGGGGTCACCGCGGTGCACGGGGGTTTCGACGATCCCGTTCTCCTTGATGTAGTCGACGATCGTCTTGTTCGGGCCTGCGGCCTGTGGCGACGACGTCGGCGCGGCTTTGCTGGTTGTGGTCGACGATGCGGCGGACGTCTGCTTGGAGGTGGACGGCTCGGATTTGGTGTCCGATCCGCAGCCGGATAG
>JAVRPX010000113.1:0-6114 GCA_032161985.1 Mycobacterium sp. | reverse complement strand
TTCACCTTCCTCGCAGTCGCGGAGGACGGCCGCACGGTTGGGGAACTATTCGTCGATGAAACGGTCGATTACGACGAGAACATAGACGCCTTTGTCATCAGTACCGCGCACTAGCATTTTCGCTCCGGCACACGGATGTTCTGCTCCTGCACTGCGCTAACGAGGCGATGGAATGGCGATCAGGATAGACGGCGTTCCAGCGCGGCGCGGTCCCAATTGCCGGTGTCGGCGGCGACGTCGTAGGTGTTCTGCAGGAACTCCAGCAGCAGCGCGTCGGGGTCGTCGGCCTCGCGCACGGCGGTGTACGGTCCGCCTTGCGGCCTAGCAACGGCTGAGACTAATGAGGTTGATGGTAATGCCGGTGTGATCGTGGCGAAACCGCTCGCCGTTACCGAGCCCGCTGAGGCGGTCCACCCTGACTGGGTGATGGTTCGCTCCCCATCCCACTACGGTTGGCACCGTGAGCGTCACGCCGGCGGATCTGACCGGAACCGAAAGAGCCGTACTACTCGTATTGATGACCGAGGCGCGTCCAGTGCCCAACCCCGACCTCGTGGCCCTCGGGCCGAAACTGGACAAGCCCGGACGCGACAAGCTCAACCGACTGGGCCTGGTCGAATCGCAGCGCAGCGGTGGACGATTCGTTCATGAGCTCACCGACCGGGGCTGGCATCTGTGCCGCGACATCTTCTCCCACGGCCCACCCCCGCGGTCCACCGGCCCGGCGAAGACCCTCTACACCGTGCTGGCCGCGATAGATCGCTACCTGCACGGCTCCGACCTCAGCCTCGCCGACCTGTTCGGCTCCGACGGCGACGAGCCGGGACCGCCTGACGTCGAATACCGTATCCGCCACGCCTACGCCGGCCTCACGCCGCGGCCGGGCGGCTGGGTCAGCCTCACCCGACTGCGCACCGAGCTCGCCGACACGCCGCGGGCCGAAGTCGACGCCGCCCTGCGCACCCTCTTCCGAACTCCTGGCGTGAGTCTGATCCCCGAGGAGAATCAGAAAGTGCTCACCGCCGCGGACCGGGACGCCGCCGTCGTGATCGGTGATGAGAACAAGCACCTCATTGCGATCGAGCCATGATCCAGGAAGCGGAACGGGATGCGCTCGCGTCGCTACGGCTGACGTGGGCCCCCACCGCGGACGACCTCTGGCGACCGCAGGCGGCGACACACGTCCCCGGGCTCAATGAGTTCGCCATAGACGACGTCATGGCTGCCTTCGGCGACGCCACTAGAGACCTGGTGTCATCACCGCTCGGCGTCGTCGTGCAGGGCCGGGCTGGGTCGGGCAAGACTCATCTCCTCGGGCAGGTCCGCGAGCGCGTCCAAGCTTCCGGCGGCTACTTCCTCCTCGTCGAACTGCTCGACGCGGCGACCTTCTGGGAGTCGGTGCGCAGCGGCATCATCGAAAGCCTCGGCCGTCCGGGCGCCGAGCGCGAGACGCAGCTCAAGGATCTGCTGTGGGAGCTCTCGTCGATCGCGCACGTGTCCCGCGCTGACCGCCGGGCCATCATCGGCGACGACGATTTGGACCCCGAGACTCTCGACCGCTTCGTCAACACCCTTGCGAAGAAACACCGCGACCCTGTTCGGGACTGTCATCAGACATTGCGTGCGCTCGTCCTTCTCGCCGCGACGGATCTCGCAGCGCACGACGTCGGCGAGGCCTACCTCCAGGCCAGCGACGAGGTCGGCAACGACGAGCGCGCCCAATGGCGCCTCCGCGCATCACCTGCCTCGGCGCAATCGTGCGTTCAGGAGATCTCGCGGCTCATCGCACTCGCGGGCCCAGCTGTGCTCGCTGTCGATCAGATCGACACGCTCCTGGCGCAGTCGTTGGCACGCACCGATGACGCGACGCATGGCTCCGGCGACGACGCCCTTCATCAGGTCGCCGACGGCTTGATGGCTGTCCGCCAGAAGATGCGGCGAACCGTCGCGGTGGTCGCCTGTCTGCCAGCAGTGTGGGAAGGCATCCGCGACCGAGCGACCGCCACCGTCGCCGACCGGTTTCGTATCACCGCACCGTTGAAGCCGCTGCCCACACCAGAAATCGGCCGCGCCATCCTCGAACGCCGCTTCGTCGCCAGCTACGCCGAGACGGGGTTCCAGCCGCCCTACCCGAGTTGGCCCATCCTGCCCGCGGCCTTCATCGAGGCGCCCGACCGCACGCCGCGGCAACTGTTGGTGCGCGCCGACGCCCATGTCCGGCAGTGCCTCACGCACAACGAGGTCGTCGAACTCGACCATCTCCATGCTGATGAGCAACCGACGTGGGAATCGCAGTCCGACGAGGCCGCCAAACCTGTTTCGTCGGACATCGACCGACGCTTCGCCGAGTATCGCCGTCGAGCAGTACCCGCCTCCGCCCTCGATCACGAAGGCGAAGACACCACCATGCCGGAGCTGCTGTCGGCGGCGCTCACGATGTGGATTGCTGAATGCGACGCGGATCAGTCCTACACCTGTGACCCGCCGCCAGGCCGTCACGTCGTGCTGCACGCCCGACTGCGTGAGAGCCTGGACCGCGCCACCGAGGACGAACGGCACTGGGCGTTTCGTGCCATCGCCGCAACGAATGCCGTCGCCGCACAGAATCGGATCAAGAAGGCCTGGAGTGCAACAGGACTCGGTATGGGCTCGGACCGGCGGCAGCTGTTCCTATTGCGGAACTCGTCGTGGCCCGCCGGCCCGAAGACCGCTCAACTGGTGGATGACTTCCACCGTGCCGGCGGCCGCACGGTGGCGATCTCTGACGACGATATTCGGACGATGACGGCGCTTCGCGACCTGATCGGCGAGGACCCCGCGGAGCTGGCGAGCTGGCTGCGAGCGCGCCGGCCAGCGCACGGGTTGACCATCCTGCGGGAGGCGTTGGGCGACAACGGCTTCGCGCCGAACGTCGCCGTCTCTCAGCCGCAGCCGGAACCTGAGCCGGTGTCTGAGGCAGAACCTGTAGAAGACGACGTGCCCGAGAACGCGTTACCGTTGGGCGCCGACATCCGAAGCGGCGCAACCATTTCGGTTGACCTTGCCGCTTTGCGGAAGCATGTCGCAATCTTCGCAGGCACCGGATCGGGCAAGACGGTGTTGATCCGCCGCTTGGTGGAGGAATGCGCGTTGCGCGGCGTGTCGTCAATTGTGCTTGATCCCAACAACGACTTGGCGCGCCTCGGCACTCGCTGGCCCGAGCGCCCGGACGGCTGGCGGAACTCGGACGACCGTCGCGCCGCCGAGTACCTGGAGAACACCGAGGTGGTGGTCTGGACGCCCCGGAAAGCTGCTGGACGACCGCTGGCATTTCAGCCGCTGCCGGACTTTGGAAGCGTTGTCGACGATGAGGATGAGTTCACGGAAGCCGTCGAGTCGGCCGCGGCAGCACTCGAGCCGAGGGCATCGATATCAGGCCAAACACAGAAAGCGAATCGGGCGCGGGCGGTGCTGCGGAATGCGTTGGAGCTGTATGGGCGAAAGCCTGCACCGACGCTCAGCGGCTTCGTGGAAATGCTCAGCGACCTGCCCGACGACGCGAGTGATTTGGCCGATGCACACAAGATCGCGGCCAACCTCGCGGAGGATCTGCGAGCGGCGATGGTCAACGACAAGATGTTCGGCGGCGCGGGCACGGCCCTCGACCCTGGCGTACTGCTCACGCCCTCTCCTGGGCGCCGTGCCCGGATCTCGGTGATCAGCATGGTCGGCCTGTCGTCGGAGGAACAACGACAGAGCTTCGTCAACCAGTTGCAGATGGCGCTCTTCGCGTGGATTAAACGCAACCCGGCCGGCGACCGTCCGCTGCGCGGGTTGCTGGTGATGGACGAAGCCCAAACATTAGCGCCGTCAAGGGGATTCACAGCATGCACCCGCAGCACGCTGGCGTTGTCCTCGCAAGCGCGCAAGTACGGTCTCGGACTGGTCTTCGCCACGCAAGCGCCCAAGGGTCTGCATAACCAAATCCCGGGCAACGCGGTCACCCAGTTCTACGGCCTGCTCAGCGCTCCTGTGCAGATCACCGCCGCCCAGGAGATGGCGCGGGCGAAGGGCGGCCTCATGCCCGACATCAGTCGGCTGCGGGCCGGCAACTTCTACGTCGCGATCGAAGGAGAGGCGTTCCGGCGCATCGTCGCGCCGTGGTGCCTGTCGTCCCACCCGCCGAATCCGTTGTCGCCGGAGGAAGTGGTGGCTCTGGCCAAGGGCAAAGTCGACCCTTCGGAATCGGCGAAAAGCGAGTAGTCGGGTACTCGCTCCGCCGTGCGCAAAACCCTGCCATAGTGACGTACGTCGGGGGGTGGCTTATGGCGAAGCTCGGTGAGCATGCGGTGGTTCTGGGCGCCAGCATGGCGGGGTTGGTGGCTGCGCGCGCACTGGCCGAGTTTTTTGAAACGGTCACCGTGGTGGAGCGGGATGCGCTGAGCGACGCCGCCGATCACCGCCGCGGCGTGCCGCAGGGCCGGCAGATCCATGGCCTGCTACTGCGGGGCGCGCAGGCGCTCGAAGAACTCTTCCCGGGGATCCTCGACGAACTCGTCGTAGCCGGCGCACCCTCGATCGATTATCGGGATCTATCGAAGCTCCACTTCGACATGGGCGGCCACTTGGCCGTGCAATGCGGTTCGGTCGAAGGGCTGAGGGCGTACACCCCAAGCAGACCATTTCTGGAGTCCCACATCCGGCGCCGGGTACGCGCGATTCCCACCATCGCGTTCCTCGATAATCACGACGTCGTCGACGTCACCTCCAATACGAGCCGTGATCGCATCACCGGTGCGCGAGTAGTGAGCCGTCACAGCCACGCAGAATCAGAACTGTCCGCCGATCTTGTCGTCGATGCGACCGGACGTGGCGCGCGGACGCCGGCAATGCTGGAAAGGCTGGGTTACGGCCGCCCCGCGGAGGACGAAGTCGTCATCCATCTGATGTATGCGAGTCAGTTGCTTCGGATGCCACCGCAGTCGTTGTACGAGTCTGGTTGCCTCGTGGCGCCGGTGCCCGGCAGGCCCACCGGGATGGCGATCCTCAGATACGAGCACGACACCGTGATGTTCGCCGTCTTTGGAATGGCCGGCAATGATCCACCTGTCGGATGCTCCGCGATGTGTACCTTCGCCGAACAATTTGCGCCCGTCCGCATTTTGGCGGCTATTCGGGCGGCCGAACCTCTTGGAGAGGCAGCGCAGCATCGGTTCCCGTCGAGCCGTTGGCGCCGCTACGACAAAGCGCGGCTGCTGCCCGAGGGCTTCCTGGTCGTTGGAGACGCGGTGTGCAGCTTCAACCCGATCTATGGGCAGGGTATGACGGTGGCGGCGCTGGAAGCTTTGGCGCTGCGAAACTCCCTGTCCCGGGGCACGAAGGATCTCGCGCGGCGGTTCTTCCGAGCTAGCGCAAAGCCAATCGGTCAGGCTTGGCAGCTGACCGTCGGCGGTGACCTCTCCCTGCCCGAAATTCAGGGCACGGCACCGCTATCGACGAGGTTGCTCAGCGGGTACATGGACCGATTACTGACTGCTGCCGAATATGACACCGCCGCATTAGAGCAGTTCCTCAAGGTGGCCTGGCTTGTCGACCCACCGATTCGGCTGCTGCGCCCCTCGATGATGTGGCGCGCCGCCTCAGCCAACCAACGCTGGCAGAAACGCCCGACACCGGTCACCGCGACCAGTTCCTGAACAGTTAGCTGAACTGACCGCTTGTGCGGATATCGCGGTGCTGGAGCCGGGCGCCGTCACGAACTATCTCATCGAGCAGCGACCGTCTGCTGCCAGCGTCGTCATTGGCCTCCTTGGCAACGGGATTTCACATCATCCCCAGGGAAGGTGCGCCTTTTCACGCCCCTCGCCGAGGCTCATCCACAGGTTCTGATCATTCCTCTGAATTGCGGGGTCGAATAGGCCGGGCGCGGTGCGGCTTTTCTCTAATTCCAGTAAGGCCCTTTTTCGATCGATCCCGCCGCCGTATCCGGTGAGGCTGCCGTTCGATCCGATAACGCGATGGCACGGCACGATGATGCCGATCGGGTTGTGGCCATTCGCCAACCCGACGGCGCGAAACGCCCCGGGCGACCCGATCTGCCGGGCGATCTCGCCGTATGACCGCGTCTCCCCGTAG
>JAVRPX010000112.1:0-3512 GCA_032161985.1 Mycobacterium sp. | reverse complement strand
TCTTCGAGCGTCTCCTTCCAGCCCTGCTCGTTCGTCATGCGCTCTTCCTGTCGTCCCAAGGCGATCGTCGCACCGGCATGTTCACGTTGACCATACTGAATTGCTTACTGTAGCGTCTGCGGGCATGGGTAGCGGCGCCGGCCTGAAGGTCGACGGCGGCGTTTCAAGCCAACTCGCCAACATCGTGGAGGCGGCAACCACGCTGGAACGACGCGGTTATGACGGGTGCTGGACCGCCGAAATCAACCACGACCCGTTCCTGCCGTTGACGCTCGCGGCCGAACACACCGACACGATCGAACTGGGCACCAGCATTGCAGTGGCCTTCGCACGCAATCCGATGACCGTCGCCAACGTCGGCTGGGACCTTCAGGAGTATTCGGGTGGCCGGCTCAACCTGGGCCTCGGGTCACAGGTTCAACCGCACATCGAGAAGCGATTCAGCATGCCGTGGAGTCATCCGGTGCGTCGCATGCGGGAGTTCGTGCTGGCGATGCGCGAGATCTGGACGTGCTGGCGGGACGGCTCGAAGCTGCGCTTCGAGGGCGAGTTCTACACCCACAGGCTCATGACGCCGATGTTCACACCCGAACCGCAGGACCACGAGTTCCCGAAGGTGTTCATCGCCGCCGTCGGTGAGGCGATGACGGAGATGTCCGGCGAAGTGGCCGACGGCCTGCTCGCCCATGCGTTCACGACCAAGCGCTACTTCGAAGAAGTGACCACGCCGGCGCTCCTGCTGGGAATGGGTCGGTCCGGCCGGAAGCGCGGCGACTTCCAGGTGTCGTGTCCGGTGTTCGTGGTGACTGCTGAAGACGAGGCCGGGTTGAGCGCAGCCGCCGTGGGCACCCGCAAGCAGATCGCCTTCTACGGATCGACTCCCGCGTATCGCAAGGTTCTCGAGCTGCACGGCTGGGGCGGGTTGCACGACGACCTGCACCGACTATCACGCGAGGGTGACTGGGACGGCATGGGCGCGCTCATCGACGACGAAGTCCTCCAGGAGTTCGCGGTCGTCGCCCCAATCGACAAGGTGGCAGACAAGATCCGGGCTCGGTGTGATGGCGTCATCGACCGCGTTATGGTGGGCTTTCCGCGGTCTATCTCGGAATCGACTGTGTCCGCCGTTTTGCAAGGGCTGCGCGGCAAATGATCGCCTCATTGAGGAGGTGCCGTGAGCACTCGCGTCATCGATGAAGCCGCCAACGTGCTGGCCGACCCCCAGGCGTACGCCGATGAGGCGAAACTGCATGCGGCGCTGACTCATTTGCGGGACAACGCCCCGGTGTCATGGGTTGACGTTCCCGACTATCAACCGTTCTGGGCGGTCACCAAGCACGCCGACGTGATGGAGATCGAGCGGGCGAACAGTGTGTTCACCAACTCGCCGCGGTCGGTGCTGATGACGTTGGAGGCCGACGCGGAACAGGCCGCCATTGGTGTCAGCACGTTGATCCACATGGACGACCCACAGCATCGCGCGGTTCGTGCCATCGGCGCCGACTGGTTCCGCCCAAAAGCCATGCGCGCGCTCAAGGAGCGGATCGATGAGCTCGCGAAGCGGTACGTCGACCGCATGTTGGCGGTCGGCCCGGAATGTGACTTCGTTCAGGAAGTCGCAGTGAACTATCCGCTGTACGTGATCATGTCGATGCTCGGCATGCCCGAATCCGATTTCTCCCGAATGCTGAAGTACACGCAGGAACTGTTCGGCAACGACGACGCCGAGTTCCAGCGCGGCGCAACGAAAGCCGAACAGCTGGGCGCGCTGCTGGAGATGTTCGAACACTTCAATGCGCTGACGGCGGCGCGGCGGGAAAGCCCGACCCAAGATCTGGCGTCGGCCATCTCCAATGCCAGGATCGACGGCGAGCGACTGTCCGATATCGACACGGTGTCGTACTACCTCATCATCGCCACCGCCGGCCACGACACCACCAGTGCGACGATTTCCGGTGGCCTGCAAGCACTTATCGAGAACCCCGACCAGCTGCAGCGGCTCAAGGATCAACCCGAGTTCATGCCATTGGCCACCGAGGAGATGATCCGCTGGGTCACACCGGTCAAGGAGTTCATGCGTACGGCGCGCGAAGACACGACGATTCGCGGTATCCCGATCGCCGAGGGCGAATCAGTGCTCCTGTCCTATCCGTCCGCCAATCGCGATGAAGAAGTCTTCGACGAACCCTTCCGGTTCGACGTGGGCCGCGACCCGAACAAGCATGTGGCATTCGGCTACGGCGTGCATTTCTGTCTTGGCGCTGCGCTGGCCAGGATGGAGGTCAACAGTTTCTTCTCAGAGTTGGTGCCGCGGCTGCAGTCGATCGAACTCGCCGGCGATCCACAACACATCGCCACCATCTTTGTCGGCGGGCTCAAGCACCTGCCGATCCGCTACTCGCTCAGGTGAATTGACTTACCCGTGGGAGGACGGCCACCCCGGGCATTCGAGGTGGCCGTCCTGTCGGCAGGTTAGATCGGCAGTGGAATCCAGATCCCGAAGAAGTAGAAACCCCATTGGTTGTAGCCCTGATCCCACACCGGTTGCTCGTTGAAGCCCCAGTAGTTGATCGGCGGCGGCGGGGGGCCCCATGCTTCCGGCAACGGTCCATCCCACGGTGGCGGCGGCGGTGCACCCCAGCCCCAGGGCGCTGGCCCGTCACCCCAAGGGGCGCCGTGGAACCGACCGCGCCAGTCGTTATCCCCTGGGTTCCACGGTGGCCGCCAATCGTGGTTATCGGGTCCGCGGAAGTCATGGTTGTCGGGCCCGCGGAAGTCGGGACCACCGGGACCGCCTGGACCGCCGGGTCCGCGGAAGTCACCGCCTGGACCACCGGGACCGCCCGGACCTCCTGGACCGCCGGGGCCGCGGAAGTCACCGCCCGGACCACCGGGGCCGCCGGGTCCACGCTGAGGCGGAGGTCCGCCCGGACCACCACCATCAGGGCCGCCGGGTCCACGCTGCTGCGGAGCACCGCCCGGACCACCATCAGGGCCGCCGGGTCCGCGCTGAGGCGGAGGTCCGCCCGGACCACCACCACCGGGGCCGCCACATTGCGCGCCCGGCGGGCCGCACGGTGGTGCCGCATTGGCGACGCCTGACCCCAGACTGATTCCGGTCATGCTCAGCGTGCAGCCGATCGCTGCTCCCGCGACCACTTGTTTGAGTTTCATTACCTGGCCTTTCGCGTCGATAGACGCCCCAACCCAGAGGTGAGGTTAGGTAGGCACTCTAAGAATGAGCTATGTGGTCGCTATCAAAGTGCTGGACGGCTGGCGGGCTTAGCCGTGTTTCTGTTAGTTGACAAGCCCAACAAGATTCAGCGCGGAGCGTTCGTTCTGTCCAGTTGTGCCTGCAACGAAGCTGCCCCGCCGCCCGATTCATGCTTGTGTTGGGACAGCGCCTGGATGGAGACATCATGGCCCTCAGCGGCCTTCCTTAATGCGCCGACGGTGGCCTGTTCGCGGGTGATGTGGGTGAACGGGTCCCAGTGATACCAGCGCATCGCGTT
>JAVRPX010000111.1:0-3754 GCA_032161985.1 Mycobacterium sp. | reverse complement strand
GAAGTGAGCGGCTCCCCTTCGGACGCGGCGGCGAAACGTGAATCCGGCGTTTGTGATGTCTTTGCTAGGTACCTTTGGAGCGAAGTATCCGCATTCACGGAGGACGATTGGCACGATGTCGAGCGGGTTAGCGTCTGAGCTGGCAGCAGCCGGGTTCACCGACGCCGTCGAAGTGGGCCGAGGAGGCGGCGGAGTCGTCTATCGCTGCCACCAGAAGTCGCTTGCGCGAAGCGTCGCTATCAAGGTGCTTGCGTCGGATCTCGAGGAAGAGGACCGGGAACGCTTTTTACGTGAGGGCTATGCGATGGGAGCGCTTTCCGGCCACCCGAACATCGTGAATATCCTGCAGGTCGGCGTGACCGAAGGTCACCGGCCATTCATCGTGATGCCGTACCACGCAGCGGGTTCCCTCGCGCAGCGAGTACAACGGGAGGGCCGGATCGCCTGGCCCGAGGCATTGCGCATGGGAGTGAAGTTGTGCGGGGCGCTGGAAACCGCGCATCGGACAGGCACACTGCACCGCGATATCAAACCCGCCAATGTCCTTTTCAACGACTACGGCGAACCGCAACTGAGCGACTTCGGGACCGCGCGCATCGCCGGTGGCTATAAAACGGTGACCGGGTTCTTCACCGGCACCCTCTCCTACACCGCGCCCGAGGTGCTCTCCGGCAATCCGCCTACGGTCGCGGCCGACGTGTACTCCCTCGGCGCGTCGATCTTCGCGCTGATCGCCGGGAATCCGCCGCATGAGCGCAAGGCCGACGAGGATCTGATCGCGCACTATCTGCGGATCACTTCGACGCCCGTGCCGGACCTGCGGCCTGCGGGAATCCCCAGCGACGTATGCGCTGCGATCGAGAAGGCGATGTCGCAGGAGCCGGGGGCACGACAGGCGTCGGCGGCGGAATTCGGCCGCGAATTGCAGTTGGCGCAGCGGCACAACGGGTTGACAGCGGACCCCATGGCGCTCAGCGAGCCCGGCGGCCACCCCGAGCAGACGGGCGGCACAGAAGCGTTGCCGTTGTCGGGATCTTCGGGTCCGTCCGGTCCACCAGGAGGGGGTTCGGTCTCGCCGGGCGGGGCCACAGCGGCAACACCCCCGCCGGACCCGCGCATGTTCGCGCACACCGCGTCGATCAGCCAATCAAGCCTGCCCTGGCAAGTCCCGCCAGTCCCGCCAGTGCCGCCAGTGCCGCAAGGCCCGCAGTCAGGTCCCGTGCCCACCGTCCCGCCGCCAAAGGGGAATCGCAAGCGAATCCTGATCGCATCCGGTGCCGCTGCGGCGGTGCTGCTGTTGGTGATTGCCGGTGTCTTCATTGTCGCGTCGCGCGACACCCGTGGCGGGGAAGCCCCCGCCCCGCCGAGTCGACCGACCGCCGAAGCGCAGCCTGATTGGCGGCCGATCGCGGACGCTCGGGTTGCCGGCGACGGGGTGGCGGCCACCCAGGCCGACGGCACCATCTGGGTTTTCGGCGGCATGGGGGCCGACAACCGTGTCAGCGGAGCCCACGAGGGCTACGACCCTGCGATCGACAGTTGGAAGGGCGGCGACGCGCTACCCGTTCCCGTGCAGCATGCGATGGCGGTGACGTGGCAGGACACCCCGGTCGTGCTCGGCGGTTGGCGCACCGAAGGCCCCAATCCGAAGGTCGCAACGGATCGAGTGTGGCGGATTGTCAACAGCCGCTGGACGGAGCTGCCGCCTCTATTGCAGCCCCGGGCGGCAGCGGCGGCCGCCGTGGTGGGTGACCGCATCGTGGTCACCGGCGGTGTGGACGCAGGCGGGAAGCTGCTGAATTCCACCGAGATCTTCGATGGCACCGCCTGGAAGCTCGGCGCTCCGATCCCCACCCAACGCCAGATGGTGGGCGCGGCGTCAGACGGCAAGTTGGTGTACGTCCTCGGCGGGACGGACGGGACCTCCGATCTGGCGGCGGTCGAGGCGTACGACCCTGCCGCGGACACGTGGGCGAGCCTGCCCGAACTTCCGGGACGACGTAGCGACTTCGGCGCGGCAGTCACGGACGGACGGCTGGTGGTGGTTGGAGGCATCTCGGCGGGGCGGGTCCTCAACAGCGTGGTCGCACTCGATCTCGCCACCCAATCGTGGAATGGGTTGCCGGACTTGGGAACTGCGCGCCATGGCATGGCGGTGGCAGGTGTCGGAAAGACTGTGTATGTGATCGGCGGGTCGACCGGTGTCGACGATGGGCAGATCACGGCATCGGCCGAAGCGCTGAAGCTGGCGGCTCGCAAGCCGCAGCCGGCACCGGAATGGCGGGCACTGCCGGACGCGCCGACCGCGAGGTTGATGATGGCGTGGACGGTGCTCGGCGACGAGATCTGGATCGCCGGCGGCATGCGCCACGGCGAGACGCTGCAAACCGTGGAGAGCTACAACACCCGAACGGGAGCGTGGCAGGAGCAGCCTCCGCTGCCGATTCCCCTGCATCACGCGACTGCGGCAACCTACCGCGGTGAGATGGTGGTTATCGGGGGTACCAGCGAGAACCTCGCCGACGCGTCGAACAAGGTCTTCGCATTCCGCGGAGGTAGGTGGGTAGACCTGCCGCCCCTGCAACATCCCCGCGCGGCGGCGGCAGCAGCGGTCGTCGGCGACAAGCTCGTGGTCGTCGGCGGGCAGAACGAAAAACAGCTCGTCGCGCAGACCGAGGTGTTCGACGGGGAGTCCTGGACGCAGGCTGCCGACCTACCAACCCCGCGTGAGCACCTCGCTGCGGTGTCGGACGGCGTCTACGTGTACACGGTGGGCGGACGGAATCTATCCGCCGACGAGAATTCGGCGGCCTTCCAGCGGTTCGACCCGGTATCTGGAAACTGGGACAAGCTTGCGGACATGCCGACTCGCCGTGGGAGCTACGGCGCCGTGTTCATCGATGGCCGGATCGTCGCCGTCGGTGGCGAGGAACCGACGCGCGTGCTGGCGACGGTCGAGATGTACGACATCTCCAACGGCAAGTGGACCACGCTGGCACCGATTAACACTCCGGTTCATGGCGAGGTGGTAGCTGCCGTCGGCTCGACCGTGTACTGCATCGGGGGCGCCGATCGGCCCACACATGAAAGTGCTGTCGCGACCGTCGAGGCCCTCGACTTCACGTAGCGCCGCTGTCGCGTAGCTGGGCGATTGTGACAGCTCCGCGCCGAAGCGCCTCATTGGCCAGACGGACCCGGCGGTCTCCCTCTGTCGGGATAGAAAACTTGTCGTACATGTTCTGCAGATGCTGTTTGACAGCCGCCTCGGTAACGAACAGCTCGCCGGCCATCCGCCGAACCGATGCGGGCTCCGGAAAAGGGTCGTCGGAGACCAAGGGCCGGCACAACACCACGAGCACGTCGAATTCGCGACGAGTCAGGCGCGGCGGGAGCTGGGCGGCGTCGGGAACGATTGTTGCTTCATCAGCCGGTTCGTCAACTTGCCTAACCTCCACGTAGACCAACCGGCACTTGCCGAGTCGCAGCTCGTCGCCAGAACGCAGGACCCGTTCCGCATCGATCTTTTCTCCGTTGACGTACGTGCCATTGCGACTACCTACGTCGCGTATCGACCAGGCAGACCCATGGTTTTCCAAGATGGCGTGCAAGCGGGAGACGGTTGGGTCGTGCTCGAGCGACACCACATTGGTTGAGGCCTTGCCGAGGGTCACTCGTTGGCCGCTCAGTGGGATCAGCTCCCGTCCTGATGGCTTCGAGACTTCCAGGTGGGAAGACATGTAGACCTCCTGTCCGG
>JAVRPX010000110.1:0-7075 GCA_032161985.1 Mycobacterium sp. | reverse complement strand
CTGGCTGTCGGAGGAGACGCGCACCGGCATCGCCGCATTCATGGATGCGCTCAAGTGACTGCGCGACAGCTGATTTCCATGCTGTCTTCGCCGTCGCGGACCGGGAAGTTAACGCTCACATAGCCGTTGTCCGGATCACGCACGTGATCCAGGTACGGCTTGGCGTCATCCATCGACGTGTTGTCCGCGATGATCAGCGCACCCGCAGGCAGCCGGGGCTCGAGCAGCTTGGTCACCGGCAGATACAGCTCTTTCCACCCGTCGAGAAGCACGAACTCGACCGGACCGTCGATGTCTGCCAGTGTGGTCAGCGCGTCCCCTTCCAGCACGGTGATGAGGTCGTCGAGCCCCGTGGCGGCGAAAGTCTTCTTCGCCGCGGTCACCTTCGCCGCGCTCAGCTCGGTGGTGACGACCTGCCCACTGCCGTTGTCCCGCACCGCCGATGCCAGATGGATCGCCGAGATGCCCAGGGACATGCCGAATTCGACGATCGTGCCTGGCCGTGTCGCGCGCACCAGCGTGTATAGCAGCCGGCCGGACTCTGGCGTCACCGGCAGGTAGAAGTCGCTGAGCGCGTCGGCGCGCTCCTGCGCACTTGCATTGGCGATGCGCTCGAAAAGGGTGCGGTCCTCGCGAAGCTGCGCGAACTGTTCGGTGGATTCGGTGTACATCCGGTCGAGGGCGGACGCGACCCTGGCGTCCTGAAGTGTTGTTGTCACTGCATCGAGAATAGTCCGCTCACCGATATATCGCAACGTATCGCGATGCAACGTCGACGGACGGTGTAGACATGCCAGGATGGAAATAGGCCCACCGCAAGAGCGGTGGGGGTTACCAGCCGATTGGTGTGCCGATGGCGGGTGTCGACAAGTCGACAGCGCGTGCCATCGCGGTGGTCGCGCTGTTGTTCGTCGCCGCGTGGGCGCTGCGCGGCTACCTGCCCGGCATTGAACCCGAAGCCGATCGGGAGCGGCCCCCCAGCAGCCCCGTGGCGCTGGTTGTCGACGTCGCATTGCTCGTCGCTTCGGTGGTCATCATCGGCATCGCGATCATCACGCGGTTGCGCAATCGTCAGGCGCGGCGTCCGGGGGCAGGGCAGTTGCCCGCGAGCCCCGGCACCATGGGCCGCCCGACGTGGCGCTTCTCGCTGATCGCCCTCGGTCTGATCATCGGGTGGTTGGTGCTGGTGCTGGTGTTGATGCGGATGGGCGTGGGGAGTCCCGGCGATCAGCCGACGTCGGATCTTCCGACCGTGCCGGACCCGGGCAGCGCGCCGACCCCCACCAATCCGGTGCCGCGGCAACCGGATTCGCCAGCCGATCCGGGTACCAACATCATCGGCTACTTCGTCCCGCCGATGTTGATCCTGATGGCGCTGATCGTCGTTGGCACGGCCATCGCCTCGCGCAGGCAGCGGCGCGCCGCGACATCGTGGGCTGTCGCAGGTGATGACCCTGAAGCACCCGCCCAGCCAGGGCCGGCGGAGTCACTCGCACGGGCAGCCGAAGTCGGGCTGGCGGAAATCGGTGACCTGAGCCGCGAACCACGCGAGGCGATCATCGCGTGTTACGCGGCCATGGAGCGCGAACTGACGCATGTGCCCGGTGCGGTTCCGCAGGACTGCGACACCCCGTCGGAGGTGTTGGCCCGCGCCGTCGACCACCATGCACTACGCGCCGAGAGCGCGTCGCAGCTCGTGGAGCTGTTCGAGGAGGCACGCTTCAGCCCGCACGTGATGAACGAGGGCCATCGCGATGTCGCCGTCGACGCGCTGCGGCTGGTGCTCGCGGATTTGCGGAGCATGGCATGAAAAAGCTAGTGGCTGCCGGGGTTTTCGTCGTTGCGCTCGTCGAGCTGATGGCGTTCGCGGTGCTCGACCGGGAGCTCGTGCTGGTGGTCGTAGGCATCATGGTTGCCCTGGTGCTGTTGACGTTGCGGTTCTACCTGGTGCGCGAGCCCGGGTACGATTCCGGCGATCCGCCTGCGAACGACCCGGCGGAGTCGTTGCGCCGCTGGCTGTCTCGGACAGAGACGTTGATCAGCCGGTCGGAGTCAACGAGAAGGGACTGGGACCGGCACCTGCGTCCGATGTTGGCCCGGCAGTTCGAGATGGCCACCGGTCAACGGCAGGCCAAGGATCATGTGGCGTTTCACGCCACCGGCAGCATGCTCTTCGGTGCGGAGCTGTGGGCGTGGGTGGACCCGCAGAACGTATCCCGCACCGGTGGCAGCGAACCGGGCCCAGGGCGCGACGCCCTCGACCAAATTCTGCAAAGGTTGGAGCAGGTATGACAGCCAATATGGGACTGCCAGCAGCGACAACGACGGCGAACTGTGAGGCGGTGCTTGACGAGATCGGGCGCGTGGTGGTCGGCAAGCGCGCAGCGCTGACGCTGATTCTCACGACCGTCCTCGCGGGCGGCCATGTGTTGATCGAGGATCTGCCGGGCCTCGGCAAGACGTTGATCGCCCGGTCCTTCGCCGCGGCGTTGGGCCTGGACTTCACGCGCGTGCAATTCACGCCGGACCTGCTGCCCGCCGACCTGCTCGGCTCGACGGTCTACGACATGCAGTCGGGTCGCTTCGAGTTCCGCCGTGGGCCAATCTTCACCAACTTGCTTCTCGCAGACGAGATCAACCGGACGCCTCCCAAGACGCAGGCGGCGTTGCTCGAGGCGATGGCCGAAGGGCAGGTGAGCATCGACGGCGTCACCCACAAGCTCCCCGCGCCGTTCATCGTGCTCGCCACCGACAACCCGATCGAATACGAGGGCACCTATCCGTTACCCGAGGCGCAGCTCGACCGGTTCACGATCAGACTCGAACTGCGGTATCTGTCCGAGCCCGAAGAGGAGTCGATGCTGCGGCGGCGCCTCGAACGCGGTTCGGCCCAGCCGACCCTGCATCAGGTCGTCGATGCGCACGACCTTCTCGCCATGCGCGAATCGGTCGAACAGGTGACCGTGCATGACGACGTGCTGCGCTATGTGGTGTCGCTCGCGGCGGCGACGCGCCAACACCCGCAGGTCGCCGTCGGCGCCAGCCCACGCGCGGAACTCGACCTGGTGCAACTCGCCCGTGCCAGGGCGCTGCTCCTGGGCAGGGACTACGTCATACCCGAGGACGTCAAATCGCTTGCCGTTCCCACCATGTCACACCGGATCAGCCTGCGACCGGAAATGTGGGTGCGGCGTGTGCACGGGTCCGACGTAGTGGAGGAACTGTTGCGTCGACTGCCGGTGCCTCGAACGAACAGCGCCAAGGGCTGACGGCGTGATCGAGACCCGCAGCACCGAGGTCGAGTTGCGATCGCGTCCATCGCCTTTGACACGGGCACTCGTCACGTGTGCCGCAGCCGCGCCCGCCGTCGCCCTGATCGGCGGCTACTGGCAGCTCGTCGCCTTCGCGGCACCGCTGATCGGCGTTCTGGTGTCGATCGGCTGGCAGCGCGCGGTACCAAAGGTCCACGTGCACGCCGAACCCGGCTCGCAGCGGTGCTTCGAGTCCGAGGAGGTTCGCCTGAGCGTGTGGGCAGACGCTGAAACCGGCGATGCGGCAGTGACTCTGACGATCGAGACCGTCGACGGCATGCGGCTCGAGACCGCAGAGCCGGGTCCGCGCCAGGGCCAGACGGTCGTCGTCGCCGCCGACAAGTGGGGCCGGTATCCGATCGTGGCCCGCGTGAACGTCGTCTCGCGCGGCGGGCTTGTGCAGGGGACGGGTCTGGCCGACGCGGCCAACGTCTTCGTATTTCCTTTGGCGCCACCGCAATCCACCGCGATCCCGCGCACCGAACTGCTCGACCGACTCGGCACCCATCTGACCCGACACATCGGGCCCGGCGTTGAGTATGCCGACATCCGGAAGTATGTGCCAGGCGACCAGTTGCGCACGGTCAACTGGTCGGTCAGCGCGCGGCGCGGCAGCCTGCACGTCACCGAGCGGCTGACCGACCGCGCCGCCGACGTGGTGGTGCTGATCGACGGATATCCGCAGCCACCGGGCCCGGCCACCGAAGCGACCGACCGCATCGTTCGCGGCGCAGTACAGGTGGTGCAGAGCGCGCTGCGCAGCGGTGATCGCGCAGGCATCGTCGCGCTCGGAGACCGCCACCCGCGCTGGCTCGGCGCAGACATCGGCAGGCGCCAGTTCTACCGGATACTCGACGCCGTGCTCACCGCAGGCGACGGTTTCGAGAACACGCCGGGCACGTTGGCGCCGCGCGCGGCCGTTCCGCCAGGCGCGATCGTCATCGCGTTCTCCACCATGCTCGATACCGAGTTCGCGCTGGCGCTGATCGATCTGCGCAAGCGCGGCCACACCGTGGTCGCCATCGACGTACTGGAGGGCGCACCGTTCGAAGAGGAGCGCGACCGGCTGGTTGCCCGAATGTGGTCACTGCAGCGGTCGTTCATGTACCGGGACATGGGCACGATCGGCGTCGACGTGGTGTCCTGGCGCGGCGATGTCACGCTCGATCAGGCAATGCAACTGGTGCCGGACCACCGGCGCACGGTGCGGCGGCGCGCGGCGTTCATATGAGCACCGCCGCTGCACCCGTCACCCGCGCTGTCTCGACGGCGTTCGGGTTGGTGATGGTGGCGTCGGCGGCGGTGCAGGCCGACGGGCCGGGTTTGATCGCGGCCGTTGCAGCGTCGTCTGCGGTGTTGGCGGGCAGCGTGTTCCGACCTGCTGCCACGATCGCCGTGCTCTTCACGGTGTCCGTGATCGTGCTTGCCGACGTGCCACCGCTATTGACCGCGACGTCTGGGCTGTGCGCTGCGGCGTATCTGGTGTTGCGGCACACCGCCGCGGTGACCCCACCGACAGTGGTTGGCGCCGTGGGATTTACCGCTGCGGGGCTGGCTGCCGCATCGCTCCCGATTCAGCTGCCATGGGTGCCGCTACTGGCGCCGCTGGCCGTGCTGGTGCTCTTTGTACTGGTCACTCGCCCGTTCTGGGCGACATGAGCAGCCGGATACTCGTCGTGCCTGCGCCACCACGCATACGGCGGCGTCTGCGGGTATCCGTCGGGTGAGTCCTCCCACTCCTCCTGACGGCCGAACGCGGTGATGTCGAGGTAGGCCCATGTGCTGCCCATCGCCTCATCGCCGCGGTTGTCGATGAAGTACGTGCGGAAAATCCGGTCGCCAGCCTCATCACTCGAGCGCAGGAAGGCGTTGGTGCCATGCCACTCGTCGACACCGAAGTCGGCGTCGAACGAATCGGTGATGGTGTACCAGGGGATGTCCCAGCCCATCTGCTTCTTCAGTTGTGCAATGGCGTCCTGGGGTGCCCGGGAGACGAACACCAGCGTCGTGTCGCGGGCGTTGAGGTGCGCCAGATGGCCGACCTGATCGGCGAGCATCGAGCAACCAGGGCAACCGCGGTCGGGCCAGCCGTCCACATCGGGCTGGAAAAAGAAGCGGTAGATGATGAGCTGGCGCCTGCCGTCGAACAGGTCGTGCAAGCTGGCCGGGCCGTTCGGTCCGTCGAACAGGTAGTCCTTGTCGACGACCATTCGCGGCATCCTCCTGCGCTGCGCGGCCAGCGCATCGCGGGCGCGAGTGAGTTCTTTCTCTTTCACCAGTAACTGCTGTCGGGCGGCGTCCCACTCCTGCGGTGTGACGACAGGCGGTAAGTCCATCGTGGTATCTCCTTCGAATCGGTCAGATATATAGACACACGCAACGGGCGAAAGTCATCGCCGCTATCTTCTTGAGGGAGGTGACCTGCGCTTCCGGTAAGCGAAATGCCCAGCGGGACGCTTACTTTCGGGGAGAATCGCGATGGCGGCGGATGTGCGAAGGGCAGTTACCGGTGCGTCTATCGGCAACGCCGTCGAATGGTTCGACTGCGCCATCTACGGCTTCTTGGCCACCTTCATCGCCGCCAACTTCTTCCCGCCCGGGAACGAGACCGCGGCGCTGCTGAACACGTTCGCGATCTTCGCGGCCGCGTTCTTATGCGACCCCTCGGCGGGTTCGTCTTCGGGGCACTCGGCGACCGGATCGGGCGGCAACGCGTGCTGGCACTCGCCATTCTGCTGATGTCCGGCTCGACACTGGCCATCGGCCTGCTGCCGACGTACGCCGCGATCGGCGTCGCCGCGCCGCTGCTTCTGCTGTTCCTGCGGTGCCTGCAGGGCTTCTCTGCGGGCGGCGAATACGGCGGGGGCGCCGTCTATCTGGCTGAATTCGCGTCCGAGAAGCGTCGCGGCCTCACCGTCACGTTCATGGTGTGGTCGGGGGTGCTCGGCTTTCTGATCGGCTCGGTGACGGTGACGCTTCTGCAGGCACTGTTGCCAACCGACGCGATGGAGAGCTACGGCTGGCGCATCCCGCCTGGCGGCCGATCCTGTAAGTGATCGGCCTGATGATCATCTTCAACATCGGCTACTACGTCGTGTTCACGTTCCTGCCCACCTACTTCATAAAGACACCGCACTTCAGCAAGACCAACGCATTCGTCTCCATCACACTGGCCAGCCTTGTGGCGCTGATCCTGAACCTGCCGCTGGCCGCGCTTTCGGACCGCATCGGCCGACGGCCCATGCTCATCGCAGGCTCGCTGGCTTTCGCGTTCGGCGGCACCACGCCCTACGTTGTCACGTGGCTCACCGCGCAGACGGCCAACAACGTGGCGCCCGCCTATTACGTCGTCGCCGCCGCCGTGGTCTCGCTTCTCACCATCCTGACCGTCAAGGAGACCGCACGGCGTCCGCTTCCAAGGCGTATCGGACGAAACGTTCCAATCGGCGGGGTTACAGTAAGTGGGTGCCGCAGACAGATCCCGCCACGCGGCCCAAGTTGACATCACGCGGCGCAGCAACCCGCAACCGCATCGTCCTTGCCGCCGCCGAGCTGATGCATGTCCAGGGCGTCGCCGCAACGACCATCGACGACGTGCTGGCTGCCAGTTCGACGAGTAAATCCCAGTTCTACCAACACTTCGACGACAAATCGGAATTGGTGTACGAGGTCATCACCATGCGCGCCGACGAGATTCTGTCGTGGCAGCGCCTGCGACTGGAGAAGGTGGATTCGTTCCGCGGGCTCTATCAGTGGCGCGACGC
>JAVRPX010000109.1:0-5710 GCA_032161985.1 Mycobacterium sp. | reverse complement strand
CCACGCCAGCCGCGCCAGGTGCCACATGTGAGCGCCCTGGTCGACGGCAAGCGCCCCGGTGGCCGCATGCGCCATTGGCCACCAGCGCAGCGGGTTGAGCAGCACCGCCGGGCTGGCGGCGCGATGCAGTAGCGCCGACATGAACTGCCGCTGGTTGATCATCCGATCCAGGTCCGCCCGCGGAGTGGCACGGGTGCGCACATAGCCGAGCGCGTTGCGGCCGTCGAGCTTCTGACAGCCGGCGGCCAGATCGATGCCCGCCAGCGGATCACTGATTGGTTCCGGCGGGCACATGGTCACTCCACCGATCGCGTCGACGAGGACGGCGAATCCGTCGAACCCGATCTCGGCGTAGTGGTCGAGCCGCAGGCCGGTGACCTGTTCGACGGTCTGCGCCAGCAGCAGCGGTCCGCCGAACGTGAAGGCCGCATTGATCTTGTCCTCGCCGTAGCCGGGAATCGGCACGTAGGAGTCCCTCGGGATGGACACCATCGTGGTTGGCGTGCTCGACCCCAGGGCCGGGATGTGCACCAGCAGGATGGTGTCGGTGCGGCCGTCGCCGATATCCCCGCCGGTGGCCAGTTCCGCCTGTTGTTCGGGCGTCAGGCCCTGGCGGCTGTCCGATCCGACCAGCAGCCATGTGGTGCCCTTGCCCGCGGCGGGCCGCTCGGGGTAGTCGGCCAGTGCGGGGATGCGGTGCAGCGACGAGTCCATCCACGCGCCTGCCGCGACCACCGCGACAACGCACACCAGCAGCAACACCAAAACGATGCGGCCCCAATGTCGTTTGCGGCGAGGCTTTTTCGCCTTCGGTGGCGGAGGCGGTTGGTGCGCCACCGGTGCGCGCACGCGGGGTGGCCTGCCAGTCGGCGGCGGGGCCGCGGGACGGGGCGGTCGCGGCGGGCGGCGGGCGGGAGTCTGCGGGTTAGGCGGCCACGGCTGGCCTGCCGCTGGTGGCCGGTAGTTCGGGTCACGCCGGATCACTTGCGACGGCTCCCGGCGCGCCCTGGGGTCGGGACCCTGGGACTGCGGCCGGTTGTCGTTCACCCAAAGAATCTACGACAGCCAGCCGAGGTGGCCCGCGGCCAACGCGTATCCGACATACGCGACCGAGTCGATCACCCCATGCGCGATGATCAGCGGCCACAACCGTCCCGTGCGCCGCCACACATACGCAAACACCAGCCCCATCACGACATTGCCCAGCCCGGCGCTGAAGCCCTGATAGAGGTGGTAGGCCCCTCGCAGCAGGCTGGATGCCAAGAGCGCGGCCACGGGGTTGACCCGCAGCTGCCGCAGCCGCGTCAGAAGGAACGCGACGACGATGACTTCCTCGGCCCAGCCGTTGGCGAACGCGGAGATAAGCAGGACCGGTATCCGCCACCAGGTGTCGTAGAGCTCCGCGGGTTCAACGGACGCGCTCAGCCCCAACGCTCGGGCCGCGACGTAAAACCCGAGCCCTGGCAGGCCGATCAACGCCGCGAGTCCGAGGCCGCCGAGTAGGTCCGGCTTGGGTCGCAGTCGGCCCAGACCGATCTGGCGTGGGCCAAAGCCGCTGCGCCACAACAGGTATAGGCCGAGGAATCCCCACGCGACCAACTGGAACACGACGGCGAGATTCAGGCCGAGGTCGATCAGATCGAACGGCGATCGACGCGGGTTGAGTGCCACCCGCTGTCCCGCCAGCCCGAGCAGCACCGCCTCGATCAGCTGCAGTAGCGCGGTGTAGGCGCTCAGCCCGAAGGTGACTGCCAGAACGACGACGATCTCGATGCGCAGCCCACGCCGCTGCGGCTCGGTCAGCTCGTCGGGCGTCCCTGTCACCGGAGATACGGTAGCGGCAGCGGGGTCCTATGGTCGTCGCGCGCGCAGCCCATTGAGGAACGGGCAGCCCATCAGGATGCGGATCGCCTGGCTGAGCCCGGTCACGTCGTCGACTGGTTTGGCGAATGGCAGCCGCACATCGTGATCGCCGTCGTCGTTCTCCACGCGCAGTTGCATGCCATAGCGGTCAAGGCCAAGCGGCCTGACCCGGCCGCGGCGCAGCGTCATCGGCAGCCGGGTGGCCAGCCGGTCGACGACCTCACGATGCGCCGACTCCATGTGCTGCAGCCAGCACGACTCCATCGCGCAGAACGGGTCCGGGCTGGCGCCCAGCAGCGTGCTTAGGCCGACCGACTCGGCGCCGGTGGAGTCCGCGACTACCACCGACTCGATCTCCAGTCGCATCAATGCATACCGGGTGTCCGCGGCGGAATCGGAATTCACTTGGAGCAGAGCGGGATCGGGATTTTCGGCGGCGATCAGGTCAAGTAAGGCGGCGACTTCGCCGACAGGGACTCCGTGCATACGCCCACGAATCCACACCAACGAGCGCACCGGTTCACGCAACGGCAGCGGGGCGTAGTCGGTCATCTCCAGCACCGCCTGTACACCTGCGGTCCGTGCGGCGACCACCATCCCGCCGAGCATGCCGTCGCCAGGGACCGTGATCGCGAACGATCTGTCGTCAAGCAGGTGGTGCACCGGCGTGGAGATGGGCTCGACGCCCTCGACCGCGAGCATGGCACCGCCGGCCCGCACGCATGCGCTGCGGATTCGCTCGGCCGTCGTCGGTGCCGCTGCTGTCATCGCGTCGCCTTTCAGAAGATGAGGTAAGCCTAACTTAACTAGACCACGGGTTGAGGCGCAAGGCCTACCGAAGTGGCATCAGGGCAGCCTTCGCGACAACCGATAGGGTTGAAATGTGCCGCGCATCGCCTATCTCGGACCCGAAGGGACCTTCACCGAGGCGGCTTTGCTCAAGATCTCGGCCAGCGGTCTGGTCCCCGGCAGCGCCTGGTCGGACGGCATCACACCGATCCCAACGGAGAGCACGCCCGCAGCCCTCGCTGCGGTCCGATCCGGCGACGCCGACTACGCCTGCGTGCCGATCGAGAACTCGATCGAGGGCTCGGTTCTGCCGACCCTGGACAACCTCGCCACCGGGACGCCACTGCAGATCTTCGCCGAACTGACCCTCGACGTGTCGTTCACCATTGTCGTGCGACAAGGCACGCCGGCTTCCAAGGTCGAGACGGTGGCGGCGTTCCCGGTGGCGGCCGCACAGGTGCGGCATTGGCTGACCGAACACCTGCCGCACGCGCAAGTGGTCCCGGCCAACTCGAACGCCGCGGCCGCGCACGATGTCTCCCACGGGCGTGCCGACGCCGGGGTGAGCACCGCACTGGCGGCCGAACGCTACGGGCTGACGGTGCTGGCCGCCGATGTCGTCGACGAGCCCAACGCGCGCACCCGATTCGTGTTGGCCGGGCCGCCGGGACCGCCGCCGGATCGCACAGGAGCCGACCGTACGTCGGTGGTGCTGCGTCTCGACAATGTCCCCGGCGCGCTGGTGTCGGCGATGACGGAGTTCGCAATCCGCGACATCGACCTCACCCGCATCGAATCCCGGCCCACTCGAATCGAACTCGGCACCTACATCTTTTTCCTGGACTGCGTCGGGCACATCGACGACGACGCGGTCGCCGAGGCACTCAAAGCCCTTCACCGTCGTTGTGTTGACGTGCGCTACTTGGGTTCGTGGCCGACGGGAGCGGGCGGCGGCGCGGCGCCGCCGCGGCTCGATGAGGCGTCCCGCTGGCTGACGCAGATACGGGAGGGCAAGCCGTGAGTGGGCGGCTGGTGCTGGTCCGACATGGACAGTCGCATGGCAACGTCGATCGACGCCTGGACACCCGGCCGCCGGGAGCGGCGCTGACCGACCTTGGACGCGACCAAGCCCGCGCCTTCGCCCGTGACCTGCCGCATCCCGCTGGATTGATCGCGCATTCGGTGGCGGTGCGAGCCGCCCAGACCGCCGAGGCGATCAGTGCCGAGCTCGGCCTTGACATCCACGAATTCGAGGGCATCCACGAGGTTCAGGTGGGCGATCTCGAGGACCGCAACGACGACGACGCGATCGCGTCGTTCGAGAGCGTCTACCAACGGTGGCACGAGGGCGATCTGGACGTGCCGATGCCCGGCGGCGAGACCGGCAACGAGGTGCTCGACCGGTATGTGCCCGTGCTGACCCAGCTGCGGATGCGTCACCTCGACGACGACGCGTGGCACAGTGACATCGTCGTGGTCAGCCACGGCGCGGCGATCCGGCTGGTGTCGGCGGTGCTGGCAGGCGTCGACGGCAGCTTCGCCCTTGACCATCACTTGGCCAACACCGAATCCGTCGTGCTGGCCCCGATTACCGACGGACGGTGGAGCTGCTTACAGTGGTCGACCCTGACGCCGCCGTTCTACCCCGAGCCAGATGTGCACCCCGTCGAGGATGCGTTGTCCTCAGCCGACCCGATGGGCTGACGCGATGGCGCCGCACGTGCACCCGAGCGCGTCGCAATCGACGCTGAATGCGTGCACCACCTCGGGGGTGAGGCAGCCGTCCTCGGTGCATTCGGACCGATGCCAGGCGTGGTGAATGACGGTGCCATGGCAGTGCTCGAGGCCCGCCAGACACTCGCGGCAGCGAGCTGTCCTGCTCCTCGCGTGCGCAGCCATGCTCATGGCCCTTTGATAGCACCGGGCGGGGACAAAGCGTGGTTGCCGCGCCTACCCCCAGCCGAGTTCGTGGAGCCGCTCGTCGTCGATGCCGAAGTGATGCGCGATTTCGTGGATCACCGTGATCGCGACTTCGTCGACGACCTCCTTCTCGTCCTCGCAGACCTCGAGCAACGCCTCGCGGTAGATCGTGATGGTGTCGGGCAGCGAGCCGGCGTACCACGAATCCCGTTCGGTCAATGCCACCCCGCGATAGAGGCCGAGCAGGTCGGGTTCGTCGGGGTTGCGGTCTTCGACCAGGACAACGACGTTGTCGATCGCCGCTGCGAGTTCGGGTGGAATCACGTCGAGTGCGTCGGAGACCAGCTCGTCAAACCGTTGCGGGCTCATCCGCACGGCCACGCGGCTACTGCCCCGGCAGTGGCAGTGGCGGCGGCAGGGGCTCCGCCGGCGGGGGCGGCGGGGCCGCCGGTGCGGCCTCAGGCGGCGCTGGGGCAGCCGGTCCAGGAGGCGCGCCCGGTTGCAGCGGGGCACCGTCAGACGGCGGCGGCGGCACATCCTGCGGCGCCCCCGGCTGCGGCGGCGCACCTGGCGGCGGGGGTGGCCCGTTGAAGAACGTGTTGCCGCCCGGTGGAGGCGCGGAGGTCGGGGCCGCCGAGGTCGACGTCGTGTCCGTCGAATTCTGCTGCCCCGGCATGTGCTGCGTCTGCTGACTCTGGTCCGTGGTCTGGGAGTTCGTCACCTGGGACGAGCTGTCCGGCATTTGGGGCTCGATCACAGGGATCGGCGGCAGGTTCAGCCGGTCCTCGGGGATGTCCGGCGGCGCGATCGGCGGCTGACCGTTGATCATCAGAGGACCCTTGGCGCTGTTGAGCAGCGTCGACCAGCCGCCATTGCCCAGAGTCGCGCCGATGCTGCACGACACCTGATGGCTGCCCGCCGACCAGCTCGGCAGCGAAATGGTGCTGTAGATCAGCGTCAGCGTCGTGCTGCGCAGCTGGACCGGCGCCAGATAGGCGTCTGTCATCCTCGTGCACGCGTCCTTGATGAAGCTGTCCTGATCCGGCTCCGGTGGCAGATCGGTCGGGAACTTCTCCGCCAGGTTGACCGCGCCGGTGACTTCCATCGCGTGCGGAGCCGCGCAGTCGACCGGGATGTC
>JAVRPX010000108.1:0-3812 GCA_032161985.1 Mycobacterium sp. | reverse complement strand
ATCGCCGACGACAACACCAAGCAGGTCAGTGTTTACGAGAACGGCAAGCTAGTGCGGACCATGCCCACGTCGATGGGGATGGGCGGCACCGAAACCATCGGCGGCACCACGCTGAGCTTTTGGACTCCGCCGGGCGTCTACACCGTCATGGACAAAGCCAACCCGGTGATCATGGACTCTTCGACCTTCGGCCTGCCCATCAACTCCCGCCTCGGTTACCGCGAGACCATCCCGTACGCCACCCGCATCAGCATCGACGGAATTTACCTGCACCAACTCAACGCAACGGTGTGGGCGCAGGGCAACACCGACACCAGCCACGGCTGCCTGAACCTCAACGGCGACAACGCCGAATGGTTCTATGACTTCTCCGTGCCCGGCGACGTCGTCGAGATCCGCAACACCGGCGGATCGCCGTTGAAGCTGTCGCAAAACGGCGACTGGACCGTGCCGTGGGACCAGTGGCGCAGGGGCAGCGCCCTGTCCTGACGACACCAGTAGTCCTACTAACGACGGGTGTTTGCCAGCGGCTATCCAAATTGCGATCTGCTCGTGCTGTGAGGCCGATCACTTGTGCGCTACATTGTGTGCGCTGTCACACAACGGAGGGACGGTCAATGGCTGGCGCAAACGAAGACCCCATCGGAAAGCCCCACCCCGTTCCGCCACGGGTCGCGCACCACTCGTCCCTTGACGGCCACCGCGTGCTGCTCGCAGTCCTGCTCGTCCTGATCGCCATTTCCGCCATCGTCGGCGTCGTCTTCGCGGCGGTCTCCGGGCAGGGGACCATCGCCCTGATCATCGCCCTCTTCGCCGCCGCGTTCTTCTCCCGCGTCGGTTGCTGACCGCCTCAATCCCACACGCGCCAGCCCTCGTAATACCGGCGCGACTAGAGGAGGGTAGAGGTATGACCTCGCCACCTCGACCACCGGGCAGTGTCACAGCCGCCCGGCTTCTGTCCGGTTAGATGTGGCGATCCACGACCAACTTCTCGCTGCGGTTGACGGTCGGCGGGGGGTAGAGGCCGCCGACCGGCTCTGCGAGGCCTGCGTGTCGCTCTTCGACATTGACGCCGCGGCCATTTCGCTCGTCTTCGACGGCGCCAGCAGCGGAACGCTCGGATCCAGCAGCGCCCCCGCGCGGACCTACGACGAACTCCAGTTCACCCTCGGCGAAGGCCCCTGCCTGGACTCCGTCGCGCTTCGCAGCCCGGTCCTCGTCGCCGATCTCGCCGACCTCGACGACAGTCGCTGGCCCATCTACGGCCCCGCCCTGCTCTCCCACCAGATCCGCGGCGTCTTCGCGATGCCTGTCGTCGTGGCCGGCGAACACGTCGGCGCCCTGGACTTCTTCTGCGCCCAACCTGGCGACCTCAAGGGCGAAAGCTTCGCCGGCGCAATCGTCGCCGCAGAACTCGCCGGCATCCCGATGCTCGACCTCCTAGACGCCGACCTCCTGGCCGCCATCAACGACCCCGGCAGTAACGCCTGGGCCGAACTTCACGATCTGTCCCGCGCCGAGGTCAGCCAGGCCACCGGCATGCTGGTCGCCCAACTCGGCGTCGAGACCGCCGAGGCCCTGGTGCGGCTGCGCGCCCACGCCTACGCCACCGGCCGCAGCTCCACCGACGTCGCCCGCGACATCCTCGACCGGCGCCTCAAGCTGGAGGCCGACTAATGCACGCCCTACGAAACCCAGCATGGAGTGCGAGATGACTGAAACCCCTCGTGAAACCCGTGTACTGGACGCGGTCGTGTCGCTCGTCGACAGCCTGCTCGACGACTTCGACGTCGTCGACCTGCTGACGGAACTCACCGAGCGCTGCGCCGAACTTCTCGATGTCGAGTCGGCCGGGCTCCTGCTCGCCGACCCACTCGAGCAGCTTCGCTTGCTCGCGGCCACCTCCGAGGAAACCCGCGAACTGGAACTGTTCCAGTTACAGGCCGAGGAAGGTCCTTGCGTGGACTGCTATTCCACTGGCCAGCCCGTCTCGGTGGCCGACCTGCAGGCCGAAGCCGACCGGTGGCCGCGCTTCGTCGCAGCCGCGACCGACGCCGGCTTCGCCTCCGTGCACGCCATCCCGATGCGCGCGGCAGGCATCGTCCTCGGCGCGCTCGGCCTGTTCGGCACCCGCCCCGGCGAGCTCGACGCCGCCGACCTCCTCGTCGGCCAAACCCTGGCCCACATCGCGTCCGTCGCGATACTGCAGGAGGTCCCGCCCACACCCTCGACCGTGATGCCGCAACTGCGCTCCGCGCTGACCAGCCGCACCCTCGTCGAACAGGCCAAGGGCTTCCTCCGCGGAAGCCTCGACGTCTCCGTCGAGCAAGCCTTCCAGCTGCTGCGCGGCTACGCGCGCACCCACGGCGAGCACCTGACCGACGTCGCCCGGCGGCTCATGACCGATCGGCAGGCCCGCCCGGCGCTGCTTGCGGCGATCGCCGAATTCGCCTCGGCCACACCGGATTAAGGGCGATGCCGCGCGAGTGCTCGGCGCGCCGCTTCCTCCACCATCCGCTCGGCAACGACATGCAGCTTGATGTTCTCGGTCTGGCTCAGCCGGGTGAGCCGGTCGAAGGCCACCTCCGCGCTGACACCTGACCGGCTGCGAATGATGCCGATCGCCTGGTCGATCACTGCCCGGCTCTCGAGAGCACGCTGCAGCTGTTTCGTCCGCTCCTGGGCCCCCGCCAACAGTTGCGCGTTATATATCGACACCGCCGCAGGCCCGGCGAACTGTGTACCCAACTGCACGGCGTGCTCGCCGAACGCGTCGCGGCTGCGCGCGTAGGTATTGATCGCGCCGATCACCTCATCACCCACCATCAGGGGAAGCGACAGCGCCGAATGAATGGCCATCCGAGCCACCCGTCCACCGAAGTGCGGCCACCGGCCGTCGCTGCCCAGTGATCCACTGACGATTGTCCGCTTCAACTGCATACACGTGATGCACGGGCCCTCGTTCAGCTCCTCGTACTGGATGACATCGATGTCGTGCACCAACTCCGCTGTGGCAGCCCACGTCTGAATGCGTGGTGTGCCGTCGTGCGGCTGGATCAGGGCGACGCCCGCACCGTCGACACTGGGAATGGCTTGCGCTGCGAACTCCGCGACGTCGCCGAGCAGATCGATCACCCCGCGCGCGCCGGCCACCAGCCCGGCCACTCCCTTCAGCCCGGTGTACAGGTCGATCTCGTCGGCCTCCACCTGTGCCTGAGAGAGGTCGGACTGCGTCTGCGTCGGGCGACCGGGCTGTGCGTCATATTCAGCCATCTTGAGCGACAAATCTACTCGCCGCTGGGCGCAGAGTATTCCTCTGGGCCGTTAATTCACCAGCGCGAGCGCGTGGGCGCGCCGTAGCTTGCCCGACGGTGTCTTGGGGATCATGCCCGGCTGGAGCACCACGACGTTGCGGGGCCGGACGTCGACCTCGGCGAACACCTCGTGTGCCACCTGATGCTCGATGCGGCGCACCTCGGCCAGATCTTCAAACTCCTTGGATTCCACCGCCACGGCGAACGTCTCCCGCGAGTGCCCGGCATCCAGTCGCACCGCCACCGAGCAGCCCGGCCGTACGCCCGCGACGCGGCAGGCGGCGCGCTCGATGTCGGTCGGGTAGATGTTCTTGCCGGCCATGATGATCACGTCCTTGAGCCGGCCGCACACCACCACGTTGCCCGTTTCGGTGAGATAGCCCAGGTCACCGGTGTCGTACCAGCCTCGCTCGTCCTGCGCGGAGATGAATCCGGCCACCGTGGTGTAGCCCTTGGTCACCGGTTCACCGCGCACCTCGATGACGCCGACGCCGCGCG
>JAVRPX010000107.1:0-5452 GCA_032161985.1 Mycobacterium sp. | reverse complement strand
CTACGAGACTAACAGTTGAGGTTGCGCTGGCCCGCATCCGTTGCAGGCAACGACGGCGGAGCCAGCTTTCAGATTCGGAGCGTACAGTCGGCGGCAGGTCGTTACATCACCTAAGTAACGGCTTTTGTACTTCGTAGACAGGGGTTAGCGGATGGCGCGCACGGACAACGACACGTGGGATCTGGCATCGAGCGTCGGGGCGACGGCCACCATGGTGGCAGCGGCCCGGGCGATGGCCTCCACTGCCGACGACGCGTTGATCAACGATCCGTTCGCCGAGCCACTGGTGCGTGCGGTGGGCGTGGATTTCTTCACCCGCCTGGTCACCGGCGAGCTGCGTCCAGAGGACCTCGACAGCGACAGCGAGTCGGTCGGCGTGCAGCGGATGACCGACAACATGGCGGTGCGGACCAAGTTCTTCGACCAATTCTTCCTAGCCGCCACCGGAGGTGGCAATTCCACGGCCGCCACCGGAGGTGGCATCCGGCAAGCGGTGATCCTGGCGTCGGGCCTGGATTCGCGCGCCTACCGGCTGGCGTGGCCCGCGGGGACGACGGTGTACGAGATCGACCAGCCCGACGTCATCGAGTTCAAGACCAGGACCCTGGCCGAGCTGGGCGCCGAACCGACCGCCGAGCGCCGCGCGGTCGCGATGGATCTGCGGTACGACTGGCCGTCGGCGCTGATCGAAGAGGGCTTCGACCCGAACCAGCCGACTGCCTGGAGTGCGGAGGGCCTGCTGGGCTACCTCCCGCCCGATGCGCAGGACCGGCTGCTCGACACCATCACCGAGCTCAGCGCGCCCGGCAGCAGGGTAGCCGTGGAAAGCGTGCCGAATATCGACCCCGCCGATCACGAGAAGGCGATCGAGCGCATGCAGTCCGCCTCCGAGCGGTGGCGCGACCACGGCTTCGACCTCGACTTCGCCGAGCTCGTCTACCTCGGAGACCGCAACGAGGCCGCCGCCTATCTGGGCGACCACGGCTGGCAGCTCGATCGGCTGAGCGTCAACGAGCTGTTCGCCGCCAACGGTCTGCCGCCCGTTGAAGACGACGAACTCGCCAACTTCGGGGAACTGCAATACGTCAGCGGGGTGCTGAAGGGCGCGACCCGATGAGCCGCACCGACGCCGACAGCTGGGACCTGGCATCCAGCGTGGGTGCGACGGCCACCATGGTCGCCGCCGCCCGCGCACTGGCCAGTACGGAAACCGATCGGCTGATCGACGACCCGTACGCCGCGGCGCTGGTGCGCGCGGTGGGCGTGGACTTTTTCACCCGGCTGGTCGACGGCGAGATTCCGCTGTCGACCATCGAAGGCGACGGACCCCGCGTGATGGCCGGCGTGATCGCGGTCCGCACTAGGTTCTTCGACGACTTCTTCATCGACGCGGGTGCGGCAGGCATCCGGCAGGCGGTGATCCTTGCGTCGGGGCTGGACTCCCGGCCGTACCGGTTGCCGTGGCCGCAGGGCAGCACGGTGTACGAGATCGACCAACCCAAGGTCATCGAGTTCAAGTCCACGACGATGACGGCGATCGGTGCTACGCCGACCGCAGAGCGCCGCGCGGTCAGCATCGACCTTCGCGAGGACTGGCCTGCCGCGTTGCGCCGCAGCGGGTTTGACGAGACGCAGCCGACGGCGTGGAGTGCCGAGGGGCTGTTGATCTATCTTCCGCCGGAAGCCCAGGACCGGCTGTTCGACAACATCACCGCGCTCAGCGCGCCCGGCAGCCAGCTGGCCACCGAGTACCACCCCGACGGCGGAACCACCGTCGCGGAACGCACGAAGGCGATGCGCGCCCAATGGGAACAGCACGGGTTCGACGTCGACCTGTCGGAGCTGTTCTACTCGGGTGAGCGTAATCCCGTCGTCGACTATCTGACCGACCACGGCTGGCAGGTCAACGCCCGTTCCCGGCCCGAGGTGTTCGCCGGCTACGGCCGAGAATTCCCCGACGCCGAAGAGCTTGCGCCGCTGCGCAACTCGTTGGCAGTCATAGCAACACTGAAGTAGGAGAACGTCGTGGCCCGTACTGAAGGTGACACCTGGGATCTGGCGTCCAGCGTGGGCGCCACCGCCACCGGTGTGGCCGCATCGCGCGCACTGGCATCCAAACAGCCCAATCCGCTGATCAATGATCCGTTCGCCGATGCCCTGGTCAAGGCCGTCGGACTCGACTACTGCAACCGAATGGCGGATGGCGAACTGGAGTTCAGCGACGATTCACTCTTCAACCGCCAGCGGATATGTGAGCAGATCGCGGTGCGCACGCGCTTTTTCGACGACTTCTTCACCAGTGCCGCATCGGCGGGTATCCGGCAGGCGGTCATTCTCGCGTCAGGCCTCGACACCCGCGCCTACCGGCTGCCGTGGCCGCCGGACGCGGTGGTGTTCGAGATTGACCAGCCACAGGTCATCGAGGTCAAGTCCACGGTGCTGGCAAGTCTGGGCGCCGTTGCCGCCGCCGATCAGCGCACCGTTGCCATAGATCTCCGCGACGACTGGTCGACAGCGTTGCGAGACAGCGGATTTGACGCAACCCGGCCAACCGCGTGGATTGCGGAGGGACTGCTGGTCTACCTGCCGCCCGAAGCCCAGGACCGCTTGTTCGACAACATCACCTCACTCAGCGCCCCGGGCAGTCGACTGGCGACCGAACACATGGACATCCAGGGTGCACCGGAGGAATGGGCCGAGAAACTCAATGAGCGATCCCGCCGCATGGGATCCAACCTCGACCTGGCCCAGCTCTTCTATTGGGGCGAGCGCAACTCCGCCGGTGACTACTTGACCTCGAAGGGTTGGGGCGTCACGATCCGGTCGACCCGAGAAGCATATGCTGTCAACGGTTTCGAGTTTCCGGATGACGAGTTGACCGCCCTCGCGGGCGACTCCGGCTACCTTTCGGCGACCCTCAAATAGGAGACACCCATGGCACGGACCGACGACGACACCTGGGACTTGGCCTCCAGTGTGGGCGCCACCGCCACGATGGTGGCCGCGCAACGGGCACTCGCCAACCGCGAAGGGCTGATCGACGATCCGTTCGCCGAACCGCTGGTGCGCGCTGTGGGACTGGACTTCTTCGTCCGCGCGCTCAACGGTGAGATCGAACTCGATGACGTCGACCCCGAGTTCAACATGCGCCGCGCGGCCGAGGGCATGGCGGTTCGCACCCGCTGGTTCGACAAGTTGTTCACCGATGCCGCGGCCGCCGGTGTACGCCAAGCGGTGATCCTGGCCGCCGGTTTGGATGCGCGCGCATACCGCCTGCCGTGGCACGACGGCACAACCGTGTACGAGCTCGACCAGCCGGAGGTCATCGACTTCAAAACCCAGACGTTGACCGGCCTTGGCGCCAATCCCAGGGCCGACCGGCGCACCGTCGCGATCGACCTTCGCAACGACTGGCCGAAAGCGCTGCTGGACAACGGGTTCGATCCCACGCAGCCCACCGCGTGGATCGCCGAGGGACTGCTGATCTACCTGCCGCCCGAGGCGCAGGACCTGCTGTTCGACCGGATCAACGAGCTCAGCGCTGCGGGCAGCCGGGTGGCCACCGAACACATTCCTGACATCAGCATGTTCTCCGACGAGCGCTCGCAGCAGATCAGCGACCGCCTCAAGAAGTACGGCTCCGACATCGAGATGAAGGACCTCATCTACCACGGCGAGCGCAGCCACGTCATCGAGTACCTGGCCGCACACGGCTGGGACGTGTCATCCCAGGCGATGCGTGATGCTTACGCCGCCAACGGTTTTGAGTTCCCGGAGAACGAGACCATCGGTTTCTTCGCCAACCTCAGCTACGTCAGCGCGGTCAAGCGCTAGCTCACAGCGGGCGGCTAAGCTCGAACCTGTTGCCGTCAAGGTCGTGGAACCAGACGAACTCGTTGTTCGCGCTCCGGCGGACCTCCCCGACGTCGACTCCTCGCTCGATCAATGCACGCCGCGCGGGCTCGAGGTCGCCGTTCATGACCACGACGACGTAGCTGTTGCGATCGTTGTCTTCGCGCACGCGTGCCTGATTGGCCGGCAGCTGCCACAGCGAGACCACCGCACCGGCGATCGTGTAGACGGCGATGGGGTGTTCCGGCCCGTCAGCGCCGGTGTGAATCGGTTCCAGCCCCAGCTTCTCGCGATACCAGGCGACCGATGCGGCCACATCACGCACCCGCACGACGGTCGAAACCATCGACGCGTCGTCGAATAGGCCGCCCGTCACGGCTGGCCTGCAAGTTCGAGGAACCGGGCGTAGCGGTCCTGGATCGGGTTGGTCCACGCAGGGTCGGGTTCGACGACGCGTTCCGTTGACGCCCACCTCACGGCGTCGGCCGTTGACGTTTCCAGGCCTGCCGCCATCCGGCCGATGAACGCCGCTCCCAAGGCCGCCCCCTCCGGCACGGCGGAGACGTCGACGGGCAGACCGGTGGCATCGGCGATCGCCTGCATCCATGGCTGCACGCGCGTCCCACCACCGGTTGCCACGATGCGAGCAGCGGGTGCGCCGCTCATCTCGATGAGCTGCCGCACGACGAAGCCCGACGCTTCGTAGGCCGCCCGCCGCACCGAGGCGCCGCCGTGGGTGAGGTCAAGGGTGTCGAGCACCGCCCGACGATCCGGGTCGAAATAGGGCGTGCGCTCACCGCGAACGTACGGTGACCACACAGGAACCCTTCCCGGGTCGACTGTCGAGTTGTCTTCGGCTACAAGGGCATTCACCCAGCCGAGAAACAGGCCACCGGCGTTGCTCGGTCCGCCGATCTGAAACCTTCCCTCCGCGATGTGCGGCAGGGTCCACAGGCCGGGCACTTCCCGGTATTCCGGAATCGTTATCCACACGATCAGGGTCGTGCCGCAGAGCACGACCACATCGCCGTCCCGTCCCGCACCCGCGACCAGCTGCTCGCACAGGGCATCGACCGAGCCGGCGGCCAGCACGGCATCGGCATCGCGCAGCTGTCCGACCGCGGCGCCGGTCGGTTCGACCCTGGGCATGCGGTCGCCCGTCACGCCGCACTCCGCGCAGGCATCCTCGCTCCAGCCGGTGCCGTCGAACAACGGATACGTCGTACTCGCGGTGGCGTTGTCGAGGACCGCCTCGCCCGCCAACGCGTGGTTGGCCACGGCCGCCGCGGGCCAGTACCCCTTGGCATCGGGTGCTTCGCGCGCCGTCCACCGCAGGAATTCGACCGTCTCAGTACTGAGGAACGTGGTGTCGGCGCCCGCCGGTCCCCTCCCCCGGTTATCGCCGTACAGCAGACCCGGTGTCAACGGCCCGCCGTCGTCGTCGACGGCAGTCAGGGACGGCACCATGGCCGTGACCGCGACTGCGACCGCGTCGGGCCTGCCGAGTTCGCCCATCGCCGCCAACGGGCCCCTACGCCACGCCTCGTCGGCGTCATGCTCGAGGCGATCGGGGGCGGGCACCCGCAGCTGGTGAGGAATT
>JAVRPX010000106.1:0-7272 GCA_032161985.1 Mycobacterium sp. | reverse complement strand
TCTCCGGGAGCTGCGCAGCCGCGTGTGGGCCAGTTCGCGGGGCGATTGGTGAAGATGTCAAACGAGGTTTCGAAGTTCAACGGAAGATAGACGCCGGAACTCGACATCAAGAGGTGCTCCAGAGTTGCAGACCGCTCCAGCGGCGTGAGTTGCGGGACGTCGTCGATGCCGAGTTCGGCCAGCGTCGTGTCCAGCCCTACGAGTTTCTGTTCGATCAAGCGGCCGAAGAGTGCTCCGATAATCGATTTACGTATCGAATGAACCGGATACGGAACGTCCTGCGCCCCAACGGTGGCAAGAACTTCACCGTGACGGAGCACTCGCAGGCCGGTGATGTTGTGTTTACGGACGGCGCAACGAAAGGACGCTTGCCGAGCGTTGCTCCCGGCGTTGGTCACGCGCCGCTTCCCGCGCTGCGCATCGCGACCGTGCTAGACCGCAATACGTCCCCCAGCTCGGCAGGCACGTAACCCTGTGCGGCCAACCGCGGCAGCACACCGCCACTGGTGAGGATGTCGAGAATCAGCTCCGGCAGTTTCGGGACGGTGCCGTAGGCGCCGGTCGTGTCGTTGCGCCAGCTGCCGTCACTGAGGTCGAACGTCCCGATGTCACCGTCGCTGAAGGCGGTCGTGGCGTCCGGCACCGTCATTGCGGGCAGCCCGGCGTTGACCGCGTTGCGGAAGAACAGCGAGTTGAACTCCTCGGCCACCAGACCGGTCACGCCGAGTTCGGCGAACAGCGCGGCGACTGGGCGCGACGAGCCGACGCCGAAGTTCTTGCCCGCCACCACGATGTCGCCCGCAGCCACCTCGTCGGTCCAACCCGGGCGGACTTCGTAGAAGATGTGCTTGGCGGCTTCGGGAGGATCCATTTTCATCGCGAACCCGGGATACATCGCGTCGGTGTTCAGATCGTCGCCGAACACCCACACCTTGCCGGTGAACTTCATGCCGTCACGCTCCTCGGGTCGGTGATGTATCCGGTGATCGCCGACGCCGCGACGGTGGCCGGTGACGCCATGTAGATCTCAGCTTCGGCGCTGCCCATCCGGCCGGTGAAGTTGCGGGTGCTCGACGTGATGCACACCTCGCCGGGACCCACTACGCCCATGTGATAGCCGAAGCAGGCGCCGCACGTCGAGTTGGTGACGACACCGCCAGCGTCGGCGATGTCCTGTAGGTAGCCGCGGCGCATCGCCTCGCGGTACACCGCCTGCGAGGCGGGCGTTACGAGCAGTCGCACACCCGCGGCGATGGTGTTGCCGCGCAATATGTTCGCCGCGATCTCCAGATCCTCCAGCTGGCCGTTGGCGCACGAGCCGATGAACGCCTGGTCGATCCTTTGCCCGTTGAGTTCGGATACCGGCAGCCCGTTGCGGCTGACCGTGCCAGGTCGCGCGACGTACGGCTGTAGTCGACTGAGATCGATCCGGCGCACCTCGCGGTAGATGGCATCGGAATCGGGCTGGGCGGCAACGTAGTCGGCGATGCCGAGCCCGTCGAAGTACTCCGTGAGCACCTCGTCGGCCTCGAAGGTGCTGAAGTCCGCTGACACTTCGGCGCCCTGAGTGGCGATCGTGCGACGGTCGTGCATCGGGATGCCGGGCAGGCCGGGCCCGCCGAATTCGAGGTTGAGGTTGGCGGCGTCACCGTATTCGTTGGCGATGTGCAGGAAGATGTCCTTGCCGGAGACGACCGAAGGTTTGACTCCCTCGAGCTCGTACCGGATCGTCGGCGCGATCTGGTACCAGGTCGTGCCGGTACACATGATCGAGTACACCTCGGCTGGGCCGAGTCCACGCGCTGCCGCGTTGTAGGCGCCGCCCGCACAGGTGTGGGAGTCGGTACAGGCCAACACTTCACCAGGGCGCGCCAGCCCGTTCTCGGCGATGACCTGGTGACAGATCCCGTGGCGGCCGACGTCGAAGAAGCGCTCGATGCCGAAGTCGGCCGCGAAGGTACGGGCATGCGAACCACCAGCAGCGTCCTTGATCGTCGGCGCGGGGATCGCGTGGTCCATCACGATGGCGAGCTTGTCGGGATTGTGGATGCGCAGCGGCGGGATCCACATCGTGGCGAACTGGAGATCGATGAGGACGGTCATGTCCACGTCGACGACGACGGTGTCGCCTACCGACACCGAATCCTGCCCAGCCTTGCGGGCGAGGATCTTTTCGATGATCGTCATGCCCATGAGCCGGCCCTTCCGTTCGCGAGTTTCTCGTCGAGGTCGTGCCATTCGGCCATCCCGACGAGGTTGAAGAAATCCGCCGGCGTGCCTGCCACGTAGTCGCCTGCGTTGGCGCCGGTGAGTTCGCACAGACCCTCGAGGATGGCGAACGTCGCGCGCGCCAAAGGGTTACTCGGGTGAATCGCGATGGCATACCCCAACTCCTGCAGTCGAGCCGAGGACTCCAGGGGGGTCATTCCGCCCACTACCAGGTTGATCAACAGAGGGGCGTCGACTTCGCGAGCGATCCGTTCGATCTCGTCGACGCCCTGCGGGGCCTCGACGAAGATGATGTCCGCGCCTGCCCGGGCGTACCGGTTTGCCCTTTCGATGGCGGCGTCTAGCCCGAGCGGTGCCCGTGCGTCGGTCCGCGCCACCACGAGCATGTTGTCGTCGTTGCGGGCGTCCAGGGCTGCGAAGAGCGTCTGTTCGAACACCGCCGCGTCGACGACCCGCTTGTCGGGGAGATGGCCGCATCGCTTCGGAAATTCCTGATCCTCCAGCTGGATTGCCGCGACACCCGCGTCCTCGTACTGCCGGACGGTCCGCACCACATTGAGTGGTGCGCCGTACCCCGTGTCGGCATCGGCGACCAGCGGGACATCGCCGAGGGCGGTGACCATCATCCGCGCGCGTTCGGCCATCTCGGTCTGCGTAATCAGACCGATATCGGGCAACCCGAATCCGGACGCAGCGACGCCGGCGCCCGTGAGGTACGCGGCGACGTGTCCCGTTCGCCTGGCGAGCTGTGCGGAGATTCCGTCGAAGACGCCTGGGGCGACGATGAGTTCGCGGCTGTCCAGCAGGTCGCGTAGGCGTTGCCGGGCGGATGTGGTTGGCATGGGGCTCCTTTCAGTCCAGTGCGCCTGCGACCGGCGCGGCGAGAAGGTCAACGAGGTCCCCGATGTCATCGAGGCGATCGAGCCCGATCACAGACCGCTCGATCGCGACGGCGCGGTCGCGGCTGGTGACCCGGTCGGCCAGTGCGTGGAACTTGACGACGAGCTCTTCGTTGGTGACGGGGTCGTCGGGTGCGCCGTGCGGCTGAGCGACGCGGGTGCGGTGCACGGTCCCGTCATCGGTGGTGACGGCCAGGTCGGTGGCGAACCGTTCGGTGATGCTGGCGCCGTCTCGTGCCGCGTCGAGGTGGACTTCGGTGCGGTCGACTAGACGCCAGATGTCGTCCGCATCGAGGCGATCCGCCGTGAACTGCTCAGGCAACACGTTGCCGTCCAATAGCGCTGCGGCGGTGGTGTACCCGAGGTGCATCTGCGCGCCGATCGCGGTGAGTGGGCGCTCTGCGGTCCACCACCCGTGCTTGTAGATCGTGGTGCCCACGGTGATCTCGATGTGTGAGATCCGTCGTGGATCAACAGACGACCGCAACTGGCGGGCGGCGTCGATCGCGCCATGCAGGCCGCCCATCGCCGCGTACGACTTCACCATGATCGTGCTGGTCTCCCACCGCTCGCCGAGCTGACCGGTCAGCAGCGCGGCCTCGGGGTGGTGGCCCTCGCCGAAAACACTGAGGAATCCGCCGTATTCGCGTTCGAAAACGCGCTTGATCCCGGTATAGCCGTGGGCGGCAAGTCCGGCCGCGTAGAAGCCGTTCCTTGCCGCGAGGCCGTGGTGCATGCGCTTGCTCATCGCCTCGTACTGGGCAGCCATCAGGCCTGCAGACTGGGTCGCGGCCAACCCGAGCGCGTCCTCCAGCTGACCGGGGGAGAGGCGCAGGAGCTTGCCCGACGCCATCGCTGCGGAGTGGGTGCCGAACACCGATCCGGAATGCCAACCGCGGTTCAGCATTTCGGCGCCGTGCAGCGTGTAGCCGACGCGTGGCCCGACCTCGAACCCTACGATCGCGGCCAGCAGCGCGTCGGCGCCACTGACGGTCGGCAGCGACGACGCCGTCGACAGGAGGGCAGGTATCACCAGCGAGCAGCTGTGCACCGGCGCGATGGGGTGGAAGTCGTCGAGTTCGAAACCTTGAACGAAGGTGCCGTTCAGCACAGCCGCCGCGGGCGGGCTCGCGGTTTGGCCCGTTCCGATCACGACGGTGTCGCCGCGCCCGTCGATGGCCAGCACCGCGTCGGTGGCCGTCCGCGACCACGGCAGCTGCGCCCCGATCAGCGCGCAGCCCAGCCCGTCGAGAAGAAGGTGCTTGGCGCGTTCCAGCACCACGGCAGGTGCGTTGTCGAGGGATAGTTCGGCGACCCAGGACGCCAATGTTCCGGTCGGGCCCGGCGGCGCGGCCACGGTCATCGCAATCTCCTACCGTGCGCAGAAGTAATGTTGTTATACTTATATAACAACTGTAGTTCAGACGCAAGAATCCGAGGTCACAAGGCCTATGCTGGGAGCTCTGATGAGCGTCCACGACTTTCGAGCCGCGCCAGCCGAGGTGACGGCAGGCGCTGGGGTTCCGCTGCACCGGCAGCTGTTCCTGGTGCTGCATGACGAGATCGCCAGGGGCGCGCTGGCACCCGGCGACGCGCTGCCGACCGAACAGACACTGGGCGACCAGTTCGGCGTCTCACGGATCACCGTGCGACGGGCATTGGCCGACCTCGCCGACGCCGGTCTTATCGAACGCAGGCAGGGCGTCGGGTCCTTCGTCCGCGACCAACCGCCGTCGCGCCGGAACGCGGGTGGCGGCTCGTTCATGGACGAGCTGCGGCAAACCGAGTTCGAAACGGAAGTCGACATCATCGAGCGCGACGTCCGGACCGTGCCCAAAGTGATCGCGGACCAACTGGGCCGCGAGCGCGCGCTGCATGTCCTTCGGGTGCGCCGTGAACGCCGCACTTCAGAACCGCTGATGATCACCGAGGTATGGCTGCCCGACGACTTGTCCGACACCATCACCGAAGACGCGTTGTCGCGGTTGCCGCTCTACCGGCTACTGGCCGACGCCGGTGTCAAGCTGGATCGCGTGCAGCACGAGATCACCGCCGAGATCGCCGGGCCGCGTAATGCGCAGCTGCTCAACACAGCGATCGGGTCGGCGCTGATGCGGGTGAACCGGCTCGCCTTCGCGAACGGTGGGCCCCATCACTGTTTGTCGATCCTGTTGTCGCCGAACCGGAGTCGGGTGTTAGTGACCCAATCGGCCGCCGAACTTGAAGCGGGCGACGGCATGTCGATCGCGCACGACGTGCGCACGCCTGGCGAGTGACGCCAACTCCAGGTACGAAGCGTCCCACGTTGGCGAGGTAGTCGCGGTACGCATCCCCGTGCACGGTCAGCAGATACGGCTCCTCAACGACGCGGACCTGAAGTTCAATCGTGACGACGAGCAGAACGAATCCGCCAACGCCACCAGATTCGGTGTCACCAACGCGATTCCGAAACCGAACGTCATCATCGCGGTGAAGGTCGGGTTGCGCACCCAACCGAATACACCGGTGCGCACCAGCGTCGTCGTCTCGCTGGGATCGACTCCGATGCGCCACGAATCACCCATATCGAGCTGCGCGTAGACCGTCGCTGCGATGCCGATCACCGCGATCACGATGCCGGTGGTCTGGATCCAGGGCGCGTGCAGAACGCCCACCGGCGACACCGCCCCGAGCAATTGCAGCACCGGGGCAACGACAGCGGCCGCCAGCGCGACGACAAAGCCGACACCGGCGAACCATTCCGCCGAACCGAGCCGTCCGCTGACGCCGCGGAAGCCCGTCGATCCGGTGCGGCGGCGCTGTTCCCAACTGCGCCAACCGAATCCGAGCGCACCAAAGACGGCGAATAGGACGAGCGCTACGAGCGACATGGACGCTCCCTCCTGGAGTTTCACGCGCAGCACGGGTCCCCACGCCAGGCCTTCACGCCTTCTCGCACCGCGATCGCCGCGATGCTGATAGCGGCGACGGGGTCGGCCCACGACCAGCCCCACAGGCTGTTGAGCACCAGACCCGCCAACAGGACCGCGGAGAGGTAGGTGCACAGAAGCGTCTGCTTCGAATCGGCCACCGCCGACAACGACCCCAGCTCGCGCGCGGCACGGCGTTGCGCCAATGACAGCACCGGCATGACGACCAGGCTTGCCGCCGCGAGCACGATCCCAATCAGCGACGGGCGAGCCGCGCCAAGGCCGACCAGCGACAGCACCGCGTCGACGGCGACGTATGCCGCAAGCGCGAAGAAGGAGATCGCGATGAACCGTAGAGTCGCCTTCTCCCGCGTCTCCGGATCCTTGGCGGAGAACTGCCAGGCAACCGCGGCCGCCGACGAGATCTCGACGACCGAATCGAGTCCGAAGCCGATCAACGCCGACGACGAGACGCGCGTGCCCTCGGCCAGCGCGACCACCGCCTCGATCACGTTGTATGTGATCGTTGCGCCGACCAGTAGCCGGATTCGGCCTTCGAGAGTCGCGCGACGTGTCCCGAGCGGGGCCGACATCAGCAGCAGGCTTCGATCTCGGCGTCGGGGCAGCAGGTCGGGTCGACCGCAAGCACCAGGCCGATGAGATCGTTGAGTGCGTGGGCGATGCGCATATCGGCCAGCTCATAGCGGCTGCGCCGACCCTCGGGTTGCGCCACCACCAGGCCGCAGCCGCGCAGGCACGCCAGGTGGTTGGACAGGATCTGCCGCGACACCCCGATCTTCTCCGCGAGGTCGGACGGATACCCAGGGCCATCGCGCAGAATCAACAGGATCTCGGTTCGAGTCGCGTCGGACAGCGCGTATCCGAACCGCGCAAGGGCATCGCTGTGAGTCACCGTCCGCATGCGGCAGACAGTACAGCAGATGCTGTATTCAGGAAAGGCTGAACTGTCAGATCCGCCCGTCGACCCGCAGGTCTGGATGCACCCAGTCGGGGGAACGGCGTTCCTTGAAGGAACGGAAGCCTTCGAGCGCCTCGGGCGAGGAGTAGCTGGCCTGCATGCCGATGCGGTCGAACAGCCCCATGTAGTTGTCGAGGCTGGATTTCACCGTGCTCCGCGCCGCCGGTGCGGTTCTGCAGCACTGACCGAGGACCTCGCGGGCCGCGTCGAGCAGCTCATCATGCGGCACCACCCGCGCGACCATGCCCCACTGCGC
>JAVRPX010000105.1:0-3069 GCA_032161985.1 Mycobacterium sp. | reverse complement strand
CGCCAACGACCCCGCCTGCTTGGCCACCAGGGCAGGCGGCCGGATCGGCAGCTTGAGGACGAAGAAGTTGAACTTCAGCGTCGTGGTCACCGCGCAGAGCGCGCCTGCCATCACGAACGCCTCGACGAACGACTTGCCGTCGAGGAACTCGCGGCTGCCGTCCGGCGTGTACGGGTACTTCGAGTCGGACTCGTACGGGTAGGCGACGCTGTCGGGGATCGTCATGGCGTAATAGCCCGCGGCCTCGGTCGCCTTCGCCAGCGGGATGTAGTAGGTCGGATCGGTCATCGCTTCTGCAAAGGTGAACCGCACCCCGCAATACTAGAACGTGTTCTAGTGCGACGTTTGGGCCCGGCAGGGGCGGGAACCTGAATGCGATGAGCGCGGTATCAAAGGCCCTGTACTTGCCCCTGTCGATCGGCACCAGCGTGGCAGGCGGGTTGCTTGCCGGCCGCATCTTCACCGAGATCTGGCAGCGGGTCAGCCCGTCGGATGAGGAGCCGCCGGATCCGAAGGATCTGGACCGCTCGGGGCGGGAAGCGATCGCCGCCGCCGCCCTGCAGGGGCTGGTATTCGGTCTCGTGCGCGCCGCGGTCGACAGGGCGAGCGCAAAGGGCTACAAGGCCGTCACTCGCGAGAGTCCGAAGTAATCCCCGGCATCATGGCGTGAGTGCGCACGTGGTTGACCCGCAATGTCCGGGTGCTCTCCGCGGTCTCGTTTCTTCAGGACACCGCCAGTGAGCTGCTCTATCCGCTGCTGCCCATCTACCTGACCACGGTGCTGGGTGCCCCCGCGGCCGTGGTCGGCGCCGTCGAGGGAGCGGCGGAGGGGGCGGCCTCGCTGACCAAGCTGGCGTCCGGGCCACTGGGTGATCGCTTTGCGCGACGGCCGTTGATCGCGACGGGCTACGGCGCGGCGGCGCTTGGCAAGGTGATGGTCGCGGCGGCCACAGCATGGTCCGGCGTGCTGGCGGGCCGTGTGGTCGACCGCCTCGGCAAGGGAATACGCGGTGCGCCGCGTGACGCACTGTTGGTCGTCGACATCGACGACGCCGCGCGGGGACGCGTGTTCGGATTCCACCGCACGATGGACACATTGGGTGCCGTCGTGGGCCCGCTGCTGGGCCTGGTGGGATACGAACTGCTCGATCACCAGATCGCGCCGCTGTTGTGGGTGGCCGTCCTGCCCGCCGTGTTGAGCGTCGCGCTGGTGTTCCTGGTTCGCGAGACCCGCCGGGTGCTGCCACGTGCCAGCCGGAAAGCGATCTTCGCTCATGTCGGTGAGCTGCCGCGCCGCTATTGGCGCGTGACGGCCGCCCTCGTCGCGTTCGGTGTGGTGAACTTCCCCGACGCCCTTCTGTTGTTGCGGCTCAACGAGATCGGCTTCTCGGTCGTCGAGGTGATACTGGCATACGTCACGTACAACGCGGTGTACGCGGTGTCGAGTTATCCCGCAGGGCTGCTCGCCGACCGCATTCCTCGCCCGGCCGTGTTCGGGATTGGTCTGGTGTTCTTCGCGATCGGCTACACGGGCCTGGGATTGACGACCGATGCCGTGGCGGCGTGGCTGCTCATCGGTGTGTACGGCTTGTTCACCGGATGCACGGACGGTGTTGGTAAGGCGTGGATTTCGTCGCTGGTCGGCGCGGACCAGCAGGCCAGCGCGCAGGGAATCTTGCAGGGCGCGAGCGGTTTCGCGGTGCTGGCGGCAGGATTGTGGGCGGGGTTCGCGTGGGGCGCCGACGGCAGGCTGCCGCTGCTGATTTCCGGGATCGCCGGTGGCATCTTCGCGGTCGCCCTGCTGGCCGCGGCGGTCTACGACAGGATTGGCAGGGTGACCTCGACCTCGCCGAGTGCGAACGGCGGCTCGCCGACGCCGACGACCGAGTAGCTGCCCCACGGCGTGCGCTCCGCGACGCGGGCTTCTGCGGTACGTTCGCCGACCGCGAGCCTCACCCGCTGCGGCGGGTTGTCTTCGGGCAACGCGTCGAAAACCGTTCCCTGCCAGTGGTAGCGGCCGTCGATCGGATCGAGGTGGCCGGTCAAGCGGACGCGGACGTCATGAATGTCGTCGCCGACCTGTACGGCGGCGGGGCCGTCGTACACCTCGTCCTCGATGCCGACGCGGGAGCTGAGATCGAAAGCCGAGCGGATCTTTCTGCGCACGCGCCGCCAGTTTATCTCGCTGTCGGGCCGGTGCCGGACCGTGTAGGTGCGTTGGGTGCTGTGCCGCACTTCGATTCGCGTACTTTCCGTGCGGGCCATGGCATTCAGGCATTGCGCGATGTATTGCTGCTGTCCGCGGACGTCGGGCCCGGTGACGAAAAACCGGTTCGGCAGTCCGTGCACCGCGACCCCGAGGTAAGGCACCATGCCAGCGGGCGACGGCGCTTGGCCATAGGAGATCACGACGCTCGCGTCGTAAACCTCGCCCGCGCGCGTCGTAAGCCTCCAGGTGTGGCCGGTTTCGTCGAACTCCGAACGGACGACATCGTCGGGGCGCAGCAGCATGACCTTGCTCAGTGTCAGGCCGACGGATCGGCCGCCGATCACTATGGCGTCGAAGATCTTTGCGTTCATCGGGGCAGGAATCCGCTTCGTCTCCACATGCGGCGCGCGATCGGACCCATCAGCCCGACCTCTTCGAGGAACGCCGCCAGCGGAGCGAAGCCGGCCACCTGAACTTCGCGACGGTGCGGACTGTTGCGAGCGGCTCGACGTGCCTTGCGGCCGTCGAGCCCGGTGCGGCGATACGGGATTGGGTTGCTGAACAGGTAGCGGAAGAAGTACCCGCCGACCCCATTGACGTTGGCGACGAACAATCTGGGGATTCGGCGCATGTGCGGAGACCGCTTACGCAGCCCGTCGCGGGCGAACTGGATGTGGCGGGCCTCTTCTGTGACGTGAATGCGCATGAGCCGCTGCACCATTGGCTGCAGTTCGGGATCGTCCATCATCTGCCGCTGCAGCGAGTCGAAGATCTCCTCGCCGATGAGCGCGGCGACCCACAACACCGATCCCCTGAACCCAAACGGCAACGCGTTGATGATGATCCGCTGATACAGCCTA
>JAVRPX010000104.1:0-6102 GCA_032161985.1 Mycobacterium sp. | reverse complement strand
GCCACAGAAAACAGACCGCCACCCTCGCGGTGGTAAGGGTGAAACGGTGCGGTAAGAGCGCACCAGCATCCCGGGTGACCGGGATGGCTAGGCAAACCCCACCCGAAGCAAGGCCAAGAATGTCGCTGAGGGGAGCGGCAGCGCAGGCGCTCGAGGGCTGCTCGCCCGAGCCTGCGGGTAGGCCGCTTGAGGCACCCGGCAACGGTGTGTCCAGATGGATGGTCGCCGCCTCGTCGCCGTGGTAGTTCGCGGCGGCGAGAGACAGAATCCGGCTTAGAGGCCAACTCATCCGCCCCCCGGGGACCCGCCTAGTGGGCCTTGCGCACCGATCGGTCCAGCTTCTTCAACGCGTCGTCGAGCTGCTCGCGGGAGCGTCGCGCCAGGTCGTCCTCCAGTTGATAGAGCAGCCCGTAGGTAAAGGTGTCATCGCCGGCGGCGTGAGCGGTCTCGGCTTGGCGGCTCAGATGGGTGCGGCTGACCACGCTGTCCTGATGGTCACCAAGCAGCGACTGGATCGTCTTGGCGCGCTCGGAAACCTTGCCATCGCCAGTTGCCGCCGCCGTGTACCGAAGTCGCTTGGCGCCCTTGCGGATTCGGTGCAGCGCCTCGTCCCGGTCGGTGTCGGCGGCCTGCGCAGCGGCCTTAGCCGCCTTGCGGATTCGCTTGTAGGCCGCGTCGATCGTGACCTTCGCCGGTTCCTCACCAGGCGGGGCGGGCGGCGGCTCGGCAGCGACGAGCCCCTCCAGCGCGTCGAGCAGCTGGAAGTAGCGCGTCGATCGCATCGCAATCAGCGATCGCCGCAGGCCGGACGTGTAGTGCTTCTTGGCGCCATCGACCAGCCGCTCCCGCACCGGCCCGCGCACCAGCTCCGCAGGCAACTCGTCGAGCGTCCGCTCGTAGCGCTCGGCCAGCACCTCGGCGTCGCGCGCCACCCCCAAAATCGCCGCCAATTGCCGTAACTCGTCGAGAATCCAGGCGTCATCGGAAATACCGAACGCGCCCTCCGACGCCTGCAGCAGGCTCCGGATCTTGCGGGTGGTTACCCGCATCTGGTGCACCGAGTCATAGACGTCGGCGCGCACCGCGCGATCCCACACCAGCAGCTGCTCCACCTGTTCGGCCACCGCGCGGTGCACCGGGTCGGCGGGGGGCGCGAACTCTTCGTCGTTCTCCGGTGCGCCCGCCGATTCCAGAACGCGCGCAAGTTTCGAGCCGTGGTCCGCGGGAGCTGCGCCGGCGTCGAGCAGCCGGTTCGCCAGCCTGTCGAGCAGGTCGCGGTCGATGCCTTCCGCCAGCTCCAGTTCCCACTCCCGCCACCGCTGCTCTTCGCCTTCGGGGCCGGCCTTGGCGGTCACCTGGTCGTCGCAGAACTCTGCCAGCGGAGCTCCGTCATGTCCGTACAGCACGTCGACTGTGCGGCCGGTGGTAATGCGCGCGACCGGACGGACGGGTCGGTCACGGACGATGGCCAGCACGACGTCCAGCAAGTCTTCCGGTATCGCATCGGCGTCGCTCTCGTCGCCGAGCGGTGCCCTCACCTCGGTTCGCGCGTCCGGGCCTGCCGGCAATTTGAGGTGCCATCCAGCGTCGGTGCCGCCGGTCCGTCGCCGCAGGGTGATGTGGTGAGCGGCCAGATCGTGATCGGGCGTGTCGAAGTAGACGGCATCGAGCTGCTGCGCCGGCGAGCGCTCCACCCGCAACACCGACGAGAGCCCCTCGAACGACGGCGACACGGTTGACTCCACGATCTCAAACTTGCGCTCTACCTCCAGATACCTGGAATTCGCCTGGTCGCTGGGTTTCGCCATGGTGCAAGAAGTGTCCCTTCGGTGCCGCCCGTGTTGGTTAATGAGAAGTGGACAGCGTGCCACACCAAGGTGAACAGGCTTCAGGAGGCGCGACGGAATTCGCCTGCCAGGTCCCACGCCTGTCGCTCCGCGGCAAATGCGACGGCCTGCTGCGCGCGAAAGGCGGCGATGCTCTCGTCATTGGCGCTGAGGAAGTCTTGGTATCCGGCCAGTGAGAACTCTCCGTCCTCGATCGCCACCTCGCCGCGTCCGGCGGCCATCTCGGCACGCAGGTGCATCAACTCGTCCGCGCTGACGGGGTAGAAGCTGATCCGGTCGAAATACCGCAGCAGCCAGGGTGTCCCGGGCTCGAACGAACTGGAACTGTTGGGGTGGCAGTGGTTCCACACCTGGGTGGTGCGCCCGACGAACTGATATCCGCCCGGCCCCTCCATGCCGTAGATGCACAGGTATGCGCCGCCGATGCCGACAGCGTTTTCCGGTGTCCAGGTCCGCGCCGGGTTGTACTTCGTGGTCACCAGCCGGTGCCGCGGATCCAGGGGTGTGGCGACCGGCGCGCCCAGGTACACGTCACCGAGGCCGAGCACCAAATACTGTGCGTCGAAGACGATGTCGTGTACCTGTGCGACGTCGTCGAGACCGTTGATTCGCCGGATGAACTCAATGTTCCATGGGCACCACGGCGCATCGGCGCGGACGCCGTGCACGTAGCGCTGAATGGCCTCGTGGGTCGCCGGGTCATCCCACGACAACGGGAGCCGGACGGTGCGGCTCGGCACAACGAGCTGATCCGATGCGGGCAGCTCGCTGTCCAGACCCGCCAGCAGGTCGGTCGCTTCGGCCATCGACAGCACCGCAGGATCGAATTGCACTTGCAAGGAGCGCACTCCGGGCGTGAGTTCGGTGATGCCGGGAATGCCTCGCGCGCGGAGATGCTCGTACAGCACATGCACCCTGGCCCGCATGGCCAAGTCGAGCACCATCGGCCCGTACTCGACCAGCACGCCCCCGTCGCCGTCGCGGCGCAACGTCACGTCGGCGCCGTCCGACGCGATGAACCGACCGAGCACGCCGTCGTCGTTGTCGCTCGACGTCGAGATCACCAGAGGGAGCGACGCCCGTCGGTCGATGTCGATGGTCCGCAGCGATGGCGCCCGGTCGGCGCGCACCGGAACGAACCGCACCGCGTCGCCCGGCGCCATCTGACCGAGCTTCCACCGATCGCCGCCGACCACGGTGACCGGGCAGACGAACCCGCCCAAGCTCGGCCCGTCAGGACCGAGCAGGATGGGGGTGTCGCCGGTGAAGTCCAAAGTGCCGACGCAATAGGCGTTGTCGTGAATGTTCGACGGATGCAGCCCGGCCTCACCGCCGTCGCTGCGCGCCCACTCCGGCTTCGGGCCCATCAACCGCACGCCGGTGCGATCGGAATTGAAGTGCACGGTGTAGTCGGTGCCGACAAGCGCCTCGATGTCGGCGCGGGTGAAGAACTCCGGCGCGGCCTGCGGACCTTCGGTGACCGCGATCTCCCAGCGGTGCCCGATGCTTGGCTGCTCATCGATCGCCGCCCGCGCCGGGCGGTCGTTGAGTGGTCCTCGATCGGCCCCGGTCGTCAGCACATCGCCTTCGCGCAGCGGCCGGCCGCCGTGACCGCCGAATGCGCCCAGCGTGAATGTGGCTGTGCTGCCGAGGTACTCGGGCTCCTGCAGGCCGCCGGCCACCAACACGTAGGAGCGCATTCCTGGACCCGTGAGTGTGCCGACGTCCAGCACCCCGCCCGCGGCGACGCTGATTGACTGCCATTGGGGGACCGCGAGCCCGTCCAGTGTGACGGTCACCGGTGCGCCGGTGACGCACACACGTCCGCCGTCCGGAAACGCCAACGTCGGACCGCCTCTCGTGCATTCGAGTCCGGCGGTGCCTTCCGGATTGCCGAGTACGCGGTTGCCGATCCGGAAGGACAGGTCGTCCATCGGCCCGGACGGCGGCACGCCGACATGCCAGTACCCGATGCGGCCGGGCCAGTCCTGCACAGTGGTCAGCATCCCGGGCCGCACCACCTCGATCGCGGTCATTGAGCCGAGATCACCATCCGCACTTCGGTCGGGTCGAACCCGTTGCAGGGGTTGTTGATCTGTGGGCAGTTCGACACCAGCACCAGCGTGTCGCGCTCGGCGTGAAGCGTCAGCGACTTGCCCGGCGCCGATAGCCCGTCGACGATGCCGAGTGTGCCGTCGGCCTCCACCGGCACGTTCATGAAGAAGTTGATGTTCGACACGATGTCGCGCTTGCCCAGCCCCCACCTGGCACCCTCGGCCAAAAAGTTCTCGGCACATGCGTGTTGGTGCACGGTGTGATGGCCGTAGCGCAGCGTGTTGGACTCCTTGGAGCACGCCCCGGCGATCGTGTCGTGGTTGCCGACATCGTCGGCGACGATCGTCATCAGCGGCGTGCCATCGGCGGCGCGCAGCACCGAGCCGGTGCTCAGGAAAATATTGCGCTGCGCGGCCACGGTGGCCTGCGCGCTGTAGCGGAGCGTGTGATCGACGTGATCGCCCGATACGCCATACAGCAGCGTGTCGACGGCCTGGTTGCCGTGCAGATCGATGATCTGCAACGTCTGGCCTGCCCTCACGATCGCCGACCACGGCGCGCACGCATCGACCACCTCGTCGCAGATGACGGTCAGTTCTGTGGTGGTCATTCGGATGCCTCACTGGTTTGTGCTGCGGCCCAAGTGCTTTCGGTGTTGAATAGGGCGCGCAAGTATTCGGGATCGTCTATGACGGGCGTGGTGAGCTGTTCGCCTGCGCGCCAGGCGAGCACGTCGAGGCCGGTGAGCGCCGGGTCGGGGTCAAGCGGGTGGGCGGTATTGACCAGTGCGACCACCGTCGGCAGGTGGATAAGCAGATCGACCGCGGCGCCAGGCCCGGCCGAACCGGTGAAACCGAGCGTGCCGTCGTCGCCGACGCGGACGCCCTTGAACAATGACACCGACGGTGCGACGTCGCGGATATCGAGTCCGTGCTTGACGGCGGCCAACAGCATCTTGGCCCGCCCCGCTTCGGTCATCCCGCACAACGTGTCGTGGTGACCGGAGCTGTCCGCGACCACTGTCGCCAGCACCCGGCCCTGATCGGACAGCAGCGGATGGCCGGCACCGAGATATGCCTGCCACGGCACCTTCACGGTGTCGGCAACATTGAGCCGCTCCCACGGCGCATCCGAGCGGAAGAGCAGCAGGTGCGCGCACGCGCGGCCGTCGGGATCGATCAGGCGAAGCCGTGTTCCGCGGCCCAGCACCCTGGTGGCATAGGACCCGGGGGGAACGGACTCTGCCCACAGCAGGCGCGAGGGTTCGACGTCGGGTGGTGTGGCGGGAATCCGCATGGTGGCGGTTTGTACCTGTGACCGGGCGTGGTCACGCGCCCCAGTGGTCGAGTCGGTACTCAAGGTCGGCTCCTGTCCGATTAACTGTCACTTGAAAGTTTTCTGCGCAGCAATTCCAGCCGCGTATCGACGCTGTTACGACTGCGTTGACTATATTTCTATCAAATGACAGGTATTCGGTCTACTTCGTCGCCACGTAGTCCTGACAGAGCAATCCGATGGCGGCTACAAGGCTGGCTAGTGCCGAGAGACCGACTTGCGCCACCATCAGGCGGTGCGCACATTCCGCACGTTTCGTCGCTTCGCGGGCCGCAAGATCATCGAACTTGCGCTTGTGGGCTGGCGACCGAAGCACAACAACCCAGATGGTCATTCCAAACGCGCCGAACATCAGCAGCGCGGCGGCCTCGTCCCAGTAGTTCTGGTCTTGACCCTGGAGCGCGGTTGCGACGAAGGTGGCAGCGATTCCGGCGGAAAAGGTCACCACGATTTTGGCGGTGCTCAGCACGTGCCGCGCGTGTTTGACTTCCTGCTCGTAGTCGTGGGGCGTTGCCGCATCCCCGTCATGCCAGACCTCCCCCTCCGCCGTCCTAGTGAGTATCCACCGCGGTGCGACAATGTGGCCATGCGCAGCGACGGCCGTGGACGCCCGAGGCTGGAGCAGTCGCGGCGGCCGGGAAACACCGCGCGCGAGGAGATCCTCGACGCGGCGGCCGAGCTGTTTACCAACCTCGGCTATGCCAGCACCTCGACGCGACGGATCGCCGATGCGGTCGGCGTGCGCCAGGCCTCGCTGTATCACCACTTCGCCACCAAGGACGACATCCTCGACGCGCTGCTGACCGGCACCGTCGACGAGCCGTTGCGGTTGGCCGCCGAGCTACTCGACGAAGAAGGTCCGGCC
>JAVRPX010000103.1:0-2934 GCA_032161985.1 Mycobacterium sp. | reverse complement strand
GCGTCCTCGGCGGCCTTGCGCCCGACCTCGGGGTCGGCGCCCGCGCCCAGACCGCGGGTCGAGTCGCGTCCGACGTCGAGCTTGACGTCGGCGTCGCTCATCAACAGCGCTTGCGCGTCGGTATTGATGGCGATGAACTCGACGCCCTTGAGGCCCTGTTCGATCATCCGGTTGACGGCATTGACGCCGCCGCCGCCGATGCCGACCACCTTGATGACGGCTAGGTAGTTGTGCGGGGGGGTCATGATCGTCCCTTCTTCGCGCGAGCGCTCATCAGCGGTCCCCTTCATCCCTGGTTGCCTGTCGTCGCGTGGAACCTTTGGCAAACTCTCAACCTCAACCAGAGGTTTATAGTTATGTCAAGTTGTTCCGCGCAACCAGAACGGTAGGGCGGGGTCGCGGCGTATCCATGCAGGCGCGCCGACGCGGATATCAAGAATTTCCGGGTTTTGACGGCCGGGTCGCTACTTCACCGTCGGCAAATCCGGGCTCGAGACGTCATAGGTCTGGCCCGGCTGGGTGAGCAGCGCGCCCAGTTTGAGTGCCTTCTCGTCGGTGCGGTCGGTGGTCCCCCACAACACAACCCGGCCATCGGTCAAAGTCAGGGTGATGGCGGCGACCGAAGGCGCCGCGATGCGGCCGACCTGTCCGGCGACCTCGGGCCGCAGCGCCGTCATCACCTGCAGCGCAGCCTTGGTCGGTGCGTCGCTCGGCCCTGGGTTGTCGGCTTCGAGGTAGGGCACGCCCGCAGGAGGCGGCGCGGTCGCGAAATCCACGCCATCCTTGTCGAATAGGTGCGGACCGTCCGGGAAGTCCTTGACGACGACAGGCACCCGCTCGATGACCGTTACGCGCAACGTCGACGGGTACTGACGCTGCACGCGCGCGCTGGCCACCCGCCGGATGGCCGCCACGCGCTCGGCGACGGCATCGGTGTCGACCTGCAGCAGCGGCATGCCCGGCTGGAGGCCGGCGGCGGCGACGACCTCATCCTGCGATACCGCGCCCACCCCGACCACCACGATGTTGCGCGCGGACATGATCGGGGTGAAGTACAGCAGCAGGCCTAGCCCAACCACCACGACGCTAACCAGCGCCGACCACATCAGCACCTTCAGGCCCCGAACAGTACGGCGGCCAAGCCTTTTCGTCTCTTCCTGCGGCCCGCCCATCACGCGGCGCTTGGCCTCTCGGCGGGCCTGCTCGATGGCCGTCGCGCGGGTCTGGGCGGCGCGGCGCTCCTCACGTTCCCGCCGCGCCCGCCGACGCGGTCCCTCGTAGTCGTCGGCGGCCGCGGCCGGCAACGTCGGTTCCTCCTTGGCCTCGGCGTCGCCGGTGACCTCGTCGGTGGGCTCGGTCATTTCAATCCCGTCCCCGGCCGGCCCGGCGCGCTGCGGTTGGCCTTCACCTGCAGGGCCGCGAGGATCTCCTTGCCGAGCATCGTCACGTCACCGGCACCCATGGTCACCACGACATCGCCCGGGTCGGCGGCCGCCGCCACGCGTTCGGCCACCGCGGAAAAGTCGGGCATGTAGGTCACCGGCACGCTGACGTGGTCGGCGACCATTGCTCCGCTCACGCCTGCCATCGGTTGTTCGCGTGCCGCATAGACGTCGAGGACGAACACCTCGTCGGCCTCGCTGAGCGCCTGCCCGAATTCGGGTGCGAAAGCCTTTGTCCGCGAGTACAAGTGCGGTTGGAACACGACGATCGAGCGGCCCGCCGCCGCCACCGTTTGCAACGTGCTCAGGTTGGCCCGTACCTCGGTCGGGTGGTGAGCGTAGTCGTCGAAGACACGCACACCGTTGACAGAGCCGACGAGTTCCAAGCGGCGGCGCACACCTTCGAAGCCGGCCAGGCCGTCGAGCACGGCGTCAACAGGCGCCCCTACGTTAACCGCGGCGAGCAAGGCAGCCAGCGCATTGAGCGCCATATGTCTGCCGGGCACCGCCAGCCGCATCACACAAGGCCGCGGGTCGTCGGCCAATCTGATGTGCGCAACGGCGCCGGTGCCATGTTGTTCCCAGCTCAGTAGCGCGGCGTCGGTCGCCAGGCTCGGGTCGCTGCCATAGCGCAAGACGCGGATTCCCAGCGCCGCCGTGCGTTCTGCGAGTGCGGCCGCACCAGGGTCGTCGACGCACACCACCAGTGCACCCCCGGGCTTGATGCGCTCGACGAAATCATCGAACACCGCGCGGTAAGCCTCTACGCTGCCGTAGAAATCGAGGTGGTCGGCTTCGATGTTGGTCACCACCGCGATATCGGGGCTGTACTCCAGCAGCGAACCGTCGCTCTCGTCGGCCTCGGCGACGAAACAGTCCCCGCTGCCGTGGTGAGCGTTGGTGCCCGCTTCGCCGAGATCGCCGCCCACCGCGAACGACGGATCAAAACCGCTGTGCTGCAACACCACGATGAGCATCGATGTAGTGGTGGTCTTGCCGTGGGTGCCGGTGACCATCAGCGTGGTGTGTCCGGCCATCAACTTGGCCAACGCCACCGGCCGCAGGATCACCGGGATGCCGCGGCGACGCGCCTCGACCAGTTCGGGATTGGTCTTGGGAATAGCGGCGTGAGTGGTGACCACCGCGGTCGGACCGCCGGGCAACAGATCCAGTGACGACTCATCATGTCCGATGCGGATCGACGCGCCGCGGGCCCGCAGCGCCACCACGCCGCGTGATTCCTTGGCGTCCGAACCCGATACCAGGCCACCGCGGTCCAGCAGGATGCGGGCGATGCCCGACATACCCGCTCCCCCGATGCCGACCATATGCACCCGTTGCAGCTCATCCGGGAGCGACTTCGCATTCACCGCAACCGCTTTCGGTCGTTTCGCGAACTGCGTGCGACGTCAAGCGCGACCTCGGCGACGCGCTGCGCGGCATCCCGGTGTCCCGCCAGTGCTGCGGCCGCCGTCATCGTCTGCATCCGGCC
>JAVRPX010000102.1:0-7135 GCA_032161985.1 Mycobacterium sp. | reverse complement strand
GGCTACTCGCTGCCCGCCGCGCCTGGCGTCCATCGTCGCTGACCCCGTCAGAGAAGGCGCCCGCTCGACTGATCGAAGTGCTGGTCACCTGCGCTGCGCTGACGTTCCTCAACCCGCACGTCTACCTCGACACCGTCGTGCTGCTCGGGGCACTGGCCAACGAACACCGCGACGAGCGGTGGCTGTTCGGCGTCGGCGCTGTGACGGCCAGTGCGGTGTGGTTCGTCGGCCTGGGACTTGGCGCACGGCGGTTGGCCGGCCTGTTCGCCTCGCCGCTGACATGGCGCATCCTCGACGGGCTGATCGCCGTCATGATGATCGGACTCGGCGTCTCACTCGCCTTGACCTGACACACTGGCCTTATGGGGGTACCTAATCGGGATCTCGGTCTGCGGGAGCGCAAGAAAATCCAGACCCGGGAAACCATTCAGCGCGAGGCGTACCGGCTCTTCGACCTGAACGGCTATGCGAACACCACCGTCGAGCAGATCGCCGATGCCGCCGAGGTCTCACCGAGCACCTTCTTCCGGTATTTCCCGTCCAAGGAATTGGTGCTGATGGCCGACGATCTCGATCGTGTGACCATCGACGCGCTGGCCCGGCAACCCGCCGACCTAACACCGCTGCAGGCGTTCCGCCGCGCGTTCGACATCACGATGAAGACCGTGTCGGAGGACAACTGGGAGCTGGAACGCACCCGGCAGCGGCTGGTCTTCTCGATACCCGAGCTCAAGGCTGCCCAGTTCGACGCGTATCACCGGATCATCAGGCTGCTCGCCGAAGCCGAATGCAAACGGAGCGGTCGCGAAGAGGACGACTTCGAGGTGCGCATCTTCTTCGGGGTGCTTGCCGGAGCGTTGATGGCCGTGATCGACCGAACGCCAGGTCAGATTGACCAGCTCTACCGCGCGCTTGACTTCATCGAGGCCGGTATGCCGTTAGGGGCTACTGGCAGCGACTCCTGAAGTCGACGTTGCTCAAGGAGAGTTGCCGGAACTGGCGCTGCTGAACCTCTAACCCATCGGTCCGTCGGGCACAGGCGCATTGCAACGATCCCGGAATTCGGACGCGGGCTGCCTAACTGCCGTTATCTCGTCTCGCACCTGGGGGTTTGCGTCCATATACGAGGTGAGTTCCGTTCGCATCTCCTCCCTGGTCTTGCCCTTGAGGCCGGTGAAGAAGTTGTTAACGTCCGGATGGGTGAACAGATAGGTCGCCATCCCGTTGTTCACGCCGGACATCACGATTGCGAGGTCGCCGGCTGTGCAGTTCGGCGGATCAGCGGCGGCGGTCGCTGCGGTACCGATAAGGGTCGCACCGGCGATCACGCCGGCGCCAATGAGGCTACGGAAGAACATTCGAGGCTCCTTGGTTCGTGGGTGATAGGGACTTTGCTCAGCGTGGACCGATACCGCCGCCACCGCCCGGGCGATTTGGGCGCTCTGGGCGTATAGGCGGCAGGACTACATCGATATCCCAGCCGTCGTCGCAGTACCACGGGTCGGCACAGTATGAGGGGTAGTACGGCCCCGCCGAGGGTGCATCGGGACCACCGCCCCGCACCGTGCCCTGCGCACACACGGTGGCAGCACCGGCACTCTGGCATTCCGCAGACGCCGGTGAAGCGGAGATGACACCGACGGGCGCAAACGTAAGGACAAGACCCAAAATCAGGTAGCGCTGGCTTCTTCGCACGGCCCCGCTCCCCTCTCTACAGTTGGGCAGCCCGCAGGCCCATATGCGAGGAGCATAAATCTGTGATGTCACAGATATCGGCGAATAATCGATTCGGAATTTATCCGGACGCCATTCACGTAAAGGCAATCGGTCGTTTTCAAAGTAATTGCAACGGCGGCAAACTATTTCGGTGCACTAGGCTGACAATTCATGGGGACCAACAGAGCTGTGTTCATCACCGGAGCCGCCGCGGGGATCGGCCGCGCCACCGCGCTGACCTTCGCAAAGAACGGTTACACCGTCGGCGGTTACGACATCGACGAGGTCGGCCCGAAGACGCTGGCCGACGAAATCGACGGCCTCGGCGGCACGGCAATCACCGGACATCTTGACGTCACCGACTCAGGCGAAATGGCGCAGCGGGTGGGCGAATTCGCCAAGGCGACAGGTCGGCTCGATGTGATGATCAACAACGCCGGAATTCTGCTCGCAGGCCGTTTCGAAGACATCGACGTCGCCAGGCACCTCAAGGAAATCGACATCAACGCCAAGGGCGTCGTCAACGGACTCCACGCGGCGTTCCCCTACCTGCGCGATACGGACAACTCGGTCGTCGTCAATCTGGCGTCCGCGTCGGCGATCTACGGCCAGGCCGAACTCGCCAACTACAGCGCCACCAAGTTCTTCGTCCGCGGCATCACCGAGGCGCTCGACATCGAATGGCATGGCTACGGAATCCGGGTGATCGCGATGTGGCCGCTGTATGTGCAGACCGCGATGACCGATCACATCAAAACTGGAACGACGGAGTCGCTGGGCATCCGGCTGACCGCCCAGGACGTCGCCGACGCGATCGCCAAGGCCGTCGAGCCGTCATGGCTGCGCCGAGCCATCCACCAGGTGCACTTCCCCGTCGGTTCTCAGACCAAGGTCATGGCCGCGGGCTCCCGGTTCTCCCCTGCCTGGCTGACCCGACTCGCCAACAAGCGGCTGGCGCAGTCCTGAGTTCACCTGCCGGACAACCTTCTGCGACACGATGGCCGCGTGGCGGACATCGACTTCTCCCTGCTGGATGTGCCGCGCGACGCGCCGCCCGCCGATCCCGAGGCCTACCTGCGCACCGCGATCGCCTGGCACTTCGGCGCTGACACGGGTTCGGCGTTCTGGCTTCGCGCCGCGCACGCCCTCGACTTCGATCCGCTGACCGAGGTGCAGACCTTCGCTGACCTGCGCCGGTTTCCCAATCTGGTCGACGAACTGCGCGGCGTCCCCGTCGAAGACCTCATCCCCCGCGGCTATGGCTCACCGACACCGATCCCCCGGATCTTCGAATCGGGTGGCACCACCGGCGCGCCGAAACGCACTGCGCAGCTGCCGGACTGGGTCGAGCAGGTCACTCGCTGGCAGGTCGAGGATTTCACCGCGGGCGGCTACGTGCCGGGTCGCGGGCTGGTCTGCCTGATGCCGAGCGGCCCGCACGGCGTGGGTCACTTCGATCGGGTGGTCGCCGCGCGGCTGGGGTCGGTGTTCCACCCGATCGACCTGGATCCCCGGTGGGTGAAGAAGCTCGGCGCCCGAAACGCGGCGGCGGAGATGGCCGCCTACGTGAACCATGTCCTGGAGCAGGCGCGGTACATCTTGGAGACGCAGGATGTCGTAAACCTGCACGCGACACCGCCGTTGGTCGAAGCGATCGCCGGGGACGACGGTCTGGTCGAGCTGGTGAACAGCAAGATCCGCTACCTGCTGCTCAGCGGCGCCCACGTGGATATGGACACCCTCGACCTGCTTCGCCAGATCTTCCCGGACACCGTGATCGCCATGGCGTTCGGAAGCACGATGGTGCTGTCGCAGGCGGCCACTCGTGTGGACGCCGACTCGTTTATCCTCGACCCGCGCTCGCCGTACGTCGTGTTCTGGGTGATCGATCCGGAGACCGGCGCCGAGGTGCCGTACGGAGAACGCGGCCAGGTGGTGATGAACCACATCAGCAAGGGCATGTTGATCCCGAACAACCTGGAACGTGACACCGCGGTCCGAATGCCGGGGCCCGACGGTCACGTCGGCGATTCGATCAGCGAGGTCGCACCCGTCGCGATATTCGGCGGCGAGCCCGTCATCGAGGGTGTGTACTGACCGATGACAGGCGACCTGGTCGACCTTGCCGCCCTCGGGCCCGACGGTGAATACCGGACACGCGACCGGGAGATCATCAAGGACACCTCAGGCGTGCCGGTGGCCGAATCATCGGTCGTGCCACGGCTATTCGTTCACAGGTCGATCGATGCACAGCGCAGGCTGCGACCTCTGGAGGCTACGCAGCGGGAGGCCGCGCTGAACCAGGCCGCGGACGTCTTCGTGTCGTCGACGATCGCCGGACTCGACTTCGAGAGTTACGTCGAGCTCACCTGCCGGGTGACCGGTCTGCCGATGGCCGCGGCCAGGGCGGGTGCCCACACCGTCGCCGAATCCCTCACCACCGCATGCGATGCCGTGCGCCCGGCCCGTCCGTTCGGTGCGACCCCGGACTGGCACGACGTCGGCACTACGGGCGGCGCGGTCTGGACGCGGCGCGGTGAGGTAATCGCGGTCCACGCTCCCGGCAATGCACCCGGGGTGCACGGCCTCTGGCCGCAAGCCCTTGCGCTGGGCTATAGGGTGGCGATCCGTCCGTCGCGGCGTGAACCCTTCACCGCCCACCGGCTCATCCGCGCCTTGCGGCAGACGGGTTTTCGGGCCGGAGACGCGCTGTACCTGCCGACCGACCACACCGTCGCGGACGATCTCATCCGGGCAGCCGACCTGGCGATGGTCTACGGCGGCCAGGACGTCGTCGACAGATACACACAGAATCCCGCGGTGCTCACCAACGGACCCGGCTGCACCAAGATCCTGATCACTGCGGAGTGCGACTGGCGCGACTACCTCGACGTGATCGTCGACTCGATAGCCAACCTGGGCGGGATGGCGTGCGTCAATGCCACCGCTGTGCTGTACGAGGGCGATGCCGCGCCGCTGGCGCACGCCATCGCCGAGCGGTTGTCGACGATCGAGCCGCTACCGAACACCGACGAACGGGCCGTTTTGCCAACGACTTCCGTCGACGCTGCGCGGATTCTTGCTGACCACCTCGCGGCCAGGGCCGCCGGAACCGTCGCGGTCCTTGGCGCCGACCAGGTGGTCGCCGACCTCGGTGGCGGGTTCGCCGCGCTGCGCCCCGCTGTGCACCTGCTGGCCAGCCCCGACCCCGCCAAGCTCAACGTCGAACTCCCCTTCCCCTGTGTCTGGGTGTCACCCTGGTCACGGGCGGACGGGATCGTGCCATTGCGAAACTCGCTGGTGCTCAACGCGATCACGCCCGACGACGAGCTGGCCGACGAACTGGTCAACGAGCCGACCGTGACCAACGTGTACCGCGGCCGCCACGCCACTCACTACACCGCACCGCATATCCCGCACGAGGGCTTCCTAGCGGACTTCCTGATGCGCAACAAAGGCTTCATCGGCGGCTACGCCTGGCACACTCCTTTCATGTTCCGGATGACGGTCGAGGACGTGTTCGCGATCCGCAACCGCGGTACCGTCGCGACCGGCCGTGTGGAAACCGGCACACTGCGGGTCGGCGACACCGTGCAGATCGACGGCGCCCTCGAGGCTCGTGTCGATGCCATCGAGGTCTTCCGCAAGTCGATCGAGGAAGCGAAGGTCGGCGACAACATCGGCGTGCTGTTCAAGGGCATCGAGAAGAGCCAGCTCAATCGCGGATCCGTGCTGACCTCTTCGTCTTCGGCCTACGGCGAGGCGCCGCCGATCTAGACCTTCGGTTCGCGCTGATCGCAACCGGTGACCTGCGAAACGGCTGTGGATACGTTGCGCGCATGAACGAGGACTGGCTCGCTGTCATCGTCGGCCTTGCGCTACTGGCACTCGTGCTCGTCGGCGCGATCCCGGGCAGCGTGATTCCGTGACCGAGCAGACCACCGAAACCCGCACCGAGGAACGCTCGGGCGGGATCGGCTATGCGATCGCAGGCGTGCTCGTCGTCATCGCCCTCGGCGCCGCCACCCGCTTCCTTGAGTCCCACGTGCCACTGTGGGCGGCGGGCACGCCGTTCGCCAAGGTCGCGAAGTCGATCGAATTCCCAGTCTACGCAATCGCTTTGGGACTGATCGGTAACGCGGTGCTGAGCAGGCTGGCGCTGCGCGACGCGCTCGCTGGCATTTCCCGGGGGTTCCGCACCGAGTTCTTCATCAAGACCGGACTGGTGCTGCTGGGCGCGTCGATCAACCTCAAGGTGCTCGTCACCGCGGCGGTTCCTGCGATCATCCAGGCACTGCTGCTGATCTCGATCGTGTTCGGCTTCACCTGGTGGCTGGGCGGCAGGCTCGGCATCGAGGACAAGCTGCGGGCCCTGCTCGCGTCGGCCGTGTCGATCTGCGGGGTCAGTGCGGCCATCGCGGCCGCGGGCGCAGTGCAGGCCAAGCGTGAACAACTCGCCTACGCTGCATCGTTGGTCATCGCGTTCGCGCTTCCGTCGATCTTCCTGCTGCCGTGGCTCGCCGACGTCTTCAACCTTTCGGATGCGGTCGCAGGTGCGTGGATCGGCGGCAACATCGACACCACCGCCGCCGTCGCGGCCTCTGGCGCGATCGCAGGCGAGAACGCTCTGCAGATCGCCACCATCGTCAAGACAACACAGAACGCGTTGATCGGCGTCGTTGCGATCGCGCTGACCGCCTACTTCGCGCTGAAGATCGAACGCAAATCCGCCATGGAACAAGACGGAGCGGCCCGTCCTATCCTGCGCCAATTCTGGGAACGCTTCCCCAAATTCGTGCTCGGCTTTATCGCCGCGTCGATCATCGGCACCCTGTATGTCCAATGGGCAGGCAAAGCGGGGGCGGCCAATATCGCCACCGTCAACGACCTGCGGACCTGGTTCCTGATCTTCGCGTTCGTGTCAATCGGCTTGGAGTTTTCGCTGAAGGGCCTGAGAGAGGCCGGCTGGCGGCCGATCGTGGTGTTCGCGTCGGCGACAGTCGTCAACATCGTTGTCGCACTTGGCCTCGCCACGGTGTTGTTCGGTAACTTCCAGGTTGGTTAGCGGTTAGGCTCGCCGGGTGCGTGCTGCGTGGTCCCGGCGGAGTTTCCTGACGATGACTGCGGGCGCGGCTCTGGTCGCCGCCTGCAGTTCAACGAAGCCGGGGGAGGTCGCCAAGGACGGCTCCGTCACCGTCAAGCACATCTTCGGCGAGACCAAGATCCCGGCGCCGCCCAAGCGCGTCGTCAGCGCCGGCTTCACCGAGCAGGACGACCTGCTCGCCGTCGGAATCGTCCCGATCGCGGTCACCGACTGGTTCGGCGGCGAGCCGTTCGGCGTATGGCCATGGGCGCAGCCGAAACTGGGCGGTGCGCAGCCCGTCGTGCTCAACCTGAATGACGGCATCCAGGTGGATCA
>JAVRPX010000101.1:0-4175 GCA_032161985.1 Mycobacterium sp. | reverse complement strand
CGGAAGATTGTGCGAGTCAACGGTTCTTGCTGTTCGGAGCGGCGGGAATTCGTTTCCCAGATCGGAATGGCATAGCTGCACGACGCGTTCAGGACGCGGTAGGTCACGCAACCGGTGAGTACCCAGCTCGATCAACCAGGCAGCGTTGGGAAGGTGGTCGACCACCAGCGGTTCAGCGGCTCCAGAAAGCAGGGTTTGGCCGCCATGGGCAAGATCTCGCAGCCGCGCGGTCCTGTTGATGGTCGGGCCGGCGTAGTTGGCGTCGTCGCGCAGTTGCACCTCGCCGGTATGCACACCGATGCGAAGCCGGATCGGTGCTAGCGGAGCGCGCTGCAGATCCAACGCACATGCCACGGCGTCGCTGGCGCGAGTGAACGCGGCCACGAAACTGTCGCCCTCGCCTTGCTCGATCGGTCGCACCCCGCCATGAACGGTGATGCACTCATCAGCCACGCTCTGCAGGTGCGTGATCGCGGCCGTCATCAAGTCCGGCTGGGTCTCCCACAGGCGGGTTGAGCCCTCGACGTCGGCGAGGAGCAATGTCACCGTTCCTGTCGGCACCAACACGCTCATTCCCAGATCGCTCCAGTTCAACGGCGGCGGGTTCGCAGTCTGGCTCATGTTAGACAGCGTCGTTGGCCTGGTGATGCCAAACATCGGCACACACGCGTAGATGGCGCCGCAAACTCGCCAACCCTGCCTACGAGATCTACGCGCTTTGGCCGATCTTTCGACGCCCCCTACCGCCGATCCTTGACTCGACCGAGACGAGGAGGCGGCCATGGTTGGCACTGTTAGTCCAGCTGGCATTCACGAATTACCGCCATCACCGAAGAATCCGTTGCCGTTTAGGCAACAGCTCAGCGCGATCAGGACGTTTCATACCGGGCTGGAGATACTGCGCGACGCGGGTGGGCCGGTGACGCGGCTCAAGCTCGCGCCCTCGTGGTTGGTGCCACCGGTCGTCGTCGTCACCTCACCGCAAGGGGCCCGCGACGTTCTCGGCCGCGGCAGTGGGTACATCGACAAGACGCGCTTGCACTCCGAGATGCGTCAGCTGCTCGGCGCGAACCTGTTCGACCTCACCAACGAACCGTGGCTGCCGCGCCGGCGCGCGCTGCAACCGGTCTTCACCAAACACCACGTGCGAGCCTTCGGCGGGCACATGGCCCAGGCCGCGCAGACCGTCGCCGAGAGTTGGGTCGACGGCACCTGTGTAGACCTCGACGCCGAATGCCGCAGGCTGACATTGCGCGCGCTCGGCCGCTCGGTGCTCGGGCTCAATCTGGACGCCCACTCCGATGCCATCGCCGAGCCGCTACGGGTAGCGCTGAAATACATCGTCGATCGGGTGTCGCCGCCGATAAGCGCCCCGCGATGGATGCCGACCCCGGCCCGCCGGCGGGCGCGGGCGGCCAGCGACACGCTGCACCATCTCGCCGACCAGATTCTGCAGGGGTGCCGCGCCAATCCGACCTGCGACGCACCATTGGTGCAGGCGCTGATCGCGGCCAACGATCCCGCCACCGGGCGGCCCCTATCCGACGATGAGATCCGCGACGAGCTCGTCGCGTTCATGCTCGCTGGCCACGACACCACCTCCACCACACTCACCTACGCCCTCTGGGCGCTGGGGAACCATCCCGACATGCAAGACAAGGTCCGCGCCGAGGTGACCGAGACCGGCGATGGCGCGCTCACACCTGAAGCCGTGCCGGCCCTGAAGTACACGGTTCAGGTGCTCCACGAGGCTCTGCGGCTGTGCCCACCGGTCGCGGCCATATCGCGGATGGCCCTGCAGGACATCGAGGTCGACGGCCACCTCGTCGAGGCCGGCAACATTCTGGTGGTCGGCATCTACGCACTGCATCGCGATCCCGCCCTGTGGGACCACCCGCTGGTCTTCGACCCAGACCGATTCAGCACCCCGGACTCCGGCGGCCGCGACCGCTGGCAATACCTACCCTTCGGCGCTGGGCCACGCTCATGCGTTGGCGACCACTTCGCCATGCTCGAAGCAACCCTCGCACTCGCCACCGTCGTTCGGCGTGCTGAAATTTGTTCTATAGACGCGGATTTCCCGATGATCGTGCCCTTCACCACGGTCGCCGCAAAGCCAATCCGCGCCCAAGTGAAAGCCCGGGCGTGACCGTGACATGCACAGAGGAGGGCCGTTGACCGTCTCGTCGGCTTCGCAAGGCCCAGCCAGGTTGACGTGCCGATAAACAGGTGGCTCGGGGCAACGGGTCTACGTGACGTCTTGGCCCGCTGTCCTTAGCCCATACTCGCGCACAAGTGATCGGTTAGTTTCACGCAATACGTCGACATCGTCTTCGAGCGAGACGATCATCCTGTCCTTCTCAACGAGTACCGCATCGAGCTCGGCCGCGCGTGACCTGAGCTCCACGACGGTGGGGTGACGATCGATCATCGTCGACCCTACCGTTGCGCCGCATGAGCTCAGGCGGCGTTCGAGCGCTTGAACCCGCTCGCGCAGTTCACGATTGGACTGTCGCGCTGCTGCGAACTCGGCCCGCAGGCTCTCAGCGGTGATTTGGTCGCGCGTTCGCGATTGGGATCGAGGCTCTCTGATGCCGGCATCATCGATCAATGCCGCAAGGTCCTTATGCCGTTGCACGAAGTTGCGATGCACGCCGGCGCGTGCGATGACCACCCTTCGAGAGACTCGGCGGTCCTCGCGCTTCAGTTCGTCGATCGCAGCGAGGACGGCTGCGCGTTTGGACGCAGAGTCTCGATGGCGGGCTGCTGACAGTCGGGATACACGCCGCTCGTAGCTTTGAATGTCAGACATCGAGTGTCTCTCCTAGGACATCGACGGCGTGGCGGCGGTCGTCGGCGTGAGTGAGCAGTGCATCGTCTCCGTTGGGTCGGCGAAGCACCACATCGACTTGCCCCACGGCCCGGGCTTTTCGAAGAATCTTGGACGCGTTGCTGATGAGTTCGCGCTGTTCCAGTGTCGCGTGGGCAAGCTTGTCCTCTTGGGCATCAATGTGTGCTTGGAGGGACTGGATCTCCTCATCGCTTGGGCGGGCATCACGCTTGACCCATTCCGCGGCTCCGTCGAAGGCGTCAACGCGCGCTCGGATGGCTTTGAGGTCCAGTAGTCGCCGCCGCATCTCCGGCAGGGACGAGGGATCGTTGCTAAATGACGCGCATCCGAAGCAGCGGTGGCGGATTGGGCATCCGTAGCCTTCGGCGGCAACGTTCTGGGGGTTGGAGCACTTGCCGAACGGCACGGCGATCGTTGCCCGCTGGTCGGCGAGTTGATGGGGACCGCCCATCCGCCCCGCACGCAGTGTGTCCCCGTCGATTACGAGGCTCCCGACGAGTTCTGCGGCTTCGCGTCGCCGCTTCTGCGGTATGCGGTAGTACCCCATCGTCGTCTCGATCCTTTCGTGGCCCATAAGCTCCTTGAGCACGTCGGGCGGAGTTCCTGCGTCGGCGTGACGCTGTGAGTAGGTATGTCTGAATGAGTACGCGTTGATGCGCGAACGATCGGACACGATCAACAGCGACCAAAAGAAACTCGTCGCACTTCGGCCCGGAGCCAACTCGCTGCCAGCGGCTCGCTGAGACCGACCTGCGTCGACTCCGACGCTATTAGCGGTGGTGGCCAATCTAGCGGGGCGACCCAGGGGCATGGTGGTGGACTACTTGCTCAAGACGGACGTGTAGTAGACGCTGTCGGCCATCGGAACAGTCGTGTTACTACTGTGCGGCATGGCCGCTAATCCGTTGTCGGCCAAGAGCTGACTCATCGGCGTACCGACCGACCGCCAGCCCAGGTTCTGCAGGTAGGTGGGGACCGCATTGCGCTGGCCCTCGTACCCCAAGTCCGCAACCTCGAGTTCGAAGCCGTGGTCACGCCATTTGGCGGTGGCTTTGCGCATCATTTCCCGGGTTTTTTCCAGATCCAGATGCGATATGTCCGGGACGGTTTCGGTGGCCAGTCGGCTGCTGTCGGCGCTGAGCGCGGTGATGTTGTCCAGTAGGCGGTCCTGGGCTTCGGGCGGCAGGTAGCCGAACAGGCCCTCGGCGATCCAGGCGGTGGGCCGGTCGCTGTCTAGACCCGCGTCGACCAAGGCGGCCGGCCAGTCGTGGCGCAGGTCGATGGATACTGTGCGCAGGTCGGCCGTCGGGGCGGCGCGCATACC
>JAVRPX010000100.1:0-5932 GCA_032161985.1 Mycobacterium sp. | reverse complement strand
TCGCGCGGCTTGGCCTGCGAGTAGGTCCACTGGAAGATGACGGTGGCCCCGCCGTCGCGCACCAGGATGCCGTCTTGCGGCAAGGCCGCAAAAGCGCGAGTCGCCTCGACGACATAGCGGGCCGGGTGGACGGGCGTTCGTCCGGTGGGCGCCGAGTCGGCCAACTCCGCTAGCTCTTTCCTGTCCTCCTCGATCCAGCGATCGAGATTTGAGCAGGGTTGCCTGGGACTTTCTCGCAGCGCTTCCACCAACTGGGGGACGACACCGCGCAGGTCGCCGACCAACGGCACGTCGATCGGACGGTTCACGCCAATGGCCACCGGATCCTGTTCAACCAGTACCCATTTGCGGTTGGCGTCGTTCTCCGCCCAGTGCCGAGTCTTGCCGTAGTGGCTCGGCTCGCCGAGTTCGGTGCCGAGCGCTACGCACAGGTCGGACTTCACCACCGCTTCGACTGCTGCAGGCGAAAACCCGTAGGCGAAGGTGCGGTCCTCCAGCCCGGCGATGAATGAGGTGCCGCCCGAGGTCTGAATCACCGGGCAGGCCATCAGATCGGCGAGCTCCTTGACCGCAGCCCCGGTACGCGAAGTGTGCACGCCGTGGCCGACCAGCAGGATCGGGCTCTTGGCCTCCCGGATCAGCTTGGCGGCCTCGGCGACCTCGCTTGCCCCCGCGCCCTGGTTGACGAGGCGATACCTGCTCGGCGGCAACGGTTCCGGGACATCAAGCTCTTCGAGGATGACATGCGACGGGAACTCGATGTAGGACGGGCCCGGCGTGCCGGACATCGCGCGGCGGATCGCCTCGCGGACGATCTCGTCAGTCTGGTCGGCGTATTCGATCGAGCTGCTGTACTTCACCGACGGGGTGAAAAGACCCTCCTGCTGGACGAATTGGATTCGGCCGCGGCGCACCCGCCGCTCGGTGATGCGCGCCCGCTGACCGCCGAGGAAGATCACCGGCGAGTTCTCCACGTAGGCGCACATCATCGCTCCGGCGATGTTGGCGACACCGGGGCCCAGTGTGCCGATGCACAGGCCCGGCTTGCCCGTCATCCGTGAGGCTGCCTCCGCCATGAACCCCGCGCTCAACTCGTGGTGAGGTGCCACCACCGACCAGCCGCGCGCGTCGGCTTCGGAGAACATGTGCACGAAGTTGGGGTCCGGGATACCGAACAGCGTGTTAACGCCCTCGGCCTCGAAGAGGTCGAGAATGCGCTTGTATACGGGTACACCCATGTGAAACTCCTTGATTCCCTTACAGATAGCGTTGAGCCAGTTGTCTGCGGTGAGCCGCAGGTGATCCGAACAGTGAACGATTGAGCGCGGCGCGTTTGAGGTAGACGTGGATGCCGCTTTCCCACGTGTACCCGATACCGCCGTGCAACTGCATCGCCTTGCCGACGACGTCGACGGCGGCGCTGCAGGCGTACGACTTCGCCATCGCGGCCGCAGCGCCGGTGTCGGGTCGATCCTCCGCGACGGCTTCGACTGCGGCGCTGATGAGTTGACGAGAGACCGCGATGGCCACCTGCATGTCGGCGCAGGCGTGCTTGACTGCCTGGAAGGAGCCGATGGGCCTGCCGAACTGGTTGCGCACCTTCGCGTACGCGACCGTCGCGGCGAGCATGGCCTCGCTGAGCCCGAGGCTGTCGCACGCGACGGCGACCGCTGCCCGGTCCAGCAGGCGGCGAACCTGTTCGTGGGGATCGCCGTCGAACCGCAGCAATTGCGCTACCTCGGCGGCTTCTGCGGATACGGTCGCCAAACGCCGGGTTTCGTCGAGTACCGGTTGCGGCGTCGCCGTCGGAGCCGCGACTTCGATGGCTACGGGGCTGCCGTCGGAATCGGCGGCGACCACCAGCAGCCGATCGGCGCCGTCGGCGTCCGGTACGAACTCCGCATGGCCCGAGAGGCGCCCGCCGTCGAGCGTGAACGACCCGATCACGACGGCCGGTCTGATAGACCCCGCCGCCACTGCGGTCAGTAGTTCGTCGCGAGAATCGCTGGGCTGCAGTGATTTCAACAGCCCAACGGCGAGCACGGTGCTGCCGAGGTAGTCGGTAGCGCTTGCGGCGCGGCCGATCTCCTCGCACACGACCGCGACCTCACCGAACGTGGCGCCTGCCCCGCCGAGGTCGTCGGGCACCTCAAGTCCTGTCCACCCCGCATCGGCGAGGATCGACCATTCGACCGTTCGATCCTTGGCCAGCAGGTCACCTGCCACAGATCTGAGTTCCTTGTGGAATTCGTCGAATTCGCGTGCCATCAGGCCACGCTCGGCTCTCGCGGCAATCCGAGGCCGCGCTCGGCGATGATAGTCCGCTGGATCTCGCTCGAACCGCCAGGGATCGTCCATTCCCACGAGCCGATGAAGTCGAGTACCCAGGACCCGGACTCCCACCCGCTCGACATCGGCTTGGCCAATTCGGTATGCACTTTCAGGCCAGCGACCTCAGCCCCGAAATTGGTGAGTCGCTGCAACAATTCGCTGTAATAGAGCTTGACGATCGACGCGTCGGCCGGACCCGCGGTTCCCGCCTCGTTGTCCTCCACCATCTTCCGGCACAGCCCTCGAAGCCCCGCGATTTCGATTTCGAACTGTGCCAGGCGGTCGGCCACCACCGGGTCGTCGGACCGACAAGCCTGCACCAACGATCGGAAACCCGCGTTGCCAAGACGCTCGGCGAGCTCCAGCATGGTCAGACCACGCTCGGCGCCCAGAGTCGCCTGCGCCACCTGCCATCCCGCGTTCTCGTCGCCGACGATATTCGCGGCGGGGACCGACACGTCGTTGAGGAAGATCTCGCAGAAGTGCGAATCTCCGACGGCGTTGCGGATCGGCCGCACCTCGACTCCCCGCGTGGCCATGTTCAGCAGAAAGTACGAAATACCTTTGCGCTTGGGCGCATCCGGGTCGGTTCGGGCCAGAAGCAGACACCAATCGGCGTACTTGCCGCCGCTGGCCCATAACTTCTGGCCGTTGACGATATAGGAGTCACCGACCCGCCGCGCCGTCGTGCGCAGGCTGGCGAGGTCGGACCCGGCTTCCGGTTCGGAGAACCCCTGAACCCAGATCTCCCCGTCGAGGATCGCGGGAAGGTGCCGACGACGCTGCTCGTCGGTGCCCGCCACCAGCAGGGTCGACGCAGCATGGTGGATACTGACGAAGGCCAGCACCAGCCGGGGCGCGTCGTGCGCGGCCAACTCCTGGTAAAGGACCACCTGTTCGGCCACCGACAGTCCACCGCCCCACTCGCGCGGCCAGTGCGGCACCGCATATCCGGCACTGTTCAATTCGGCGAACCAGGTCTTCTGGAAGCGGACGAACTCCTCGTCGTCGACGCCGGTCTGCGCGGTGCGCCAGTCCACCGGGATGTGCTCGGCACACCAGGCCCGCACAGTCGTGCGGAACTCGTCGAGGTCGGCGGTCATGCGAACAATCCCGTCAACCCGCTTCCGCCAACCCTGCCGGTCAGCACGTCGCGGGTTGCCGACAGTCCCAGCGGCAGCCGGCGCAGCGGTTGGCTGTAGCGGGACAGCCACGACAACGTGGTCTCGTCACAGAAGCCGACCGCGCCATGCAACTGGTGGCAGACCCGGAACACGATCTCTGCGGCCTCGATCGCCGACATGCGCAGCGCCAAGGCGTCGTCCAGCGCTTCGGGGTGTCCAGTGCCGATGCTCCACAGCGCGTACTTCGCCAAGATCTCCACTCCGGTGCGTTCGACCTCGGCGTCGGTCAGCTGAAACTGCACACCCTGAAACGACGACAAGGTCTGCCCGAACTGCTTGCGCAGGCTCACATGCGCGATGGTCAGCTCCATGGCGCGGTCGAGCATGCCGAGAAGCGTCCAGCACGGCAGCACGAGTCCGAGCGCGACATCACCCGCGCCGTTCTCGTCGATCGCGGACGACTCGAGCTCGGCCACGAACGCTGGCCCGGCCGCACCCTGCCCGACCACCTTGCTTCGCGCACCACCCAAAGACACCGTCGCCCAGCGGGACTCAAGACCTGCCACGACACCCGCCGGGCGGGTGTCGGCGACCACGATCAGCCCGTCGACGTCCAGGTCGGTCGGTTTGGCCAGGCGCTCGGCGACCGGGTACGGCAGGGCCCAGTAGCCGGCGCTCCGGCAGAGCGCCGCGGCGGCTTCGAGCCCGTCGGCATCGGTGCGGGGGTCGAGCTCCCAGGCGCCGAGCTCGGCCAGCGCTGGGCCCGCGAGCGACTCACGGAGGTCCGGTTTGGCCTCGGCCTGCTGCACCAGCTGGTCGCCCCCGGCGGCCTCAAACGCCCGAAGCGCCTGCCGGCCATACTCATTGGCGTCGTCACCCAGGTCGAGAATCATTTGGCCGCCAGCAGGGCCCGCGACAGCAGGATGCGCTGCATCTCGATGCTGCCCGACGACACGGTGGATGCCTGCGAGTACCGCCAGTGGTCCTCGACTTCCCCCAGGAACCACTTCGCGCTCGGATCGTCGTGCGACACCTCGGCCGCGATGTCCATCAGCACCTCGGCACTGTCCTGATCCAGCTTGGTGACCGCGATCCGGTACGCGGCGGCGTCACCGGGCTGGATACGCCCGCTGCTCTGCAGCTCCACCACGCGGTACGCCAGCAGCCGGGCCCGGCGGCAATGCGTGAGCATGCGAACCCATCTCGCCCGCAACTCCGCGGGCAGGTCGTTCCAGCGGTCGCCGAGCACCGCCGGTGCGGCGGCAAGCAACCGCTCGCAGCGGGCGTACCTGGCGATGCCGACACGCTCGAACGACATCACGTCCTGCACGATCGACCAGCCCGCATCGACAGTGCCGAGCACGTCGGCCTCGGTGACCCGCAGGTCGTCGAAGAACACCTCGTTGAGGTGGTGCGGGCCCAACATGGCGCGGATCGGTCGCACCTGGATCGCTGGATCATCCATCGGCACAAGGAAAATCGTCAGGCCCTGTTGCTTTTTCTCACCCTTGGAGGTGCGGGCGAGCAGGAAGCACCACTGCGCCATGGTGGCGTAGGACGTCCAGATCTTCTGACCACTGACCAGCCAGCTGTCGCCGTCGCGTCGCGCGGTTGTGCGCAGCGACGCGAGGTCCGACCCCGCCTCCGGTTCGGAGAAGCCCTGACACCAGATCACTTCGCCGCGGGCGATCGGCGGCAGGTGCTTGCGCTGCTGCTCTTCGGTGCCGTGGCGCATGATGATTGGCCCGACCCAGTTGACCCCCATGTACTGGGCGCCACGGGGCTCGTGGTGCGCCCACATCTCTTCGCGCACCACCGTTTGTTCCCACACCGACGCTCCCCCGCCGCCGAATTCCTCGGGCCACGCCATGCATAACAGGTTGCGTTCGGCCAGGGTGCGGCAGAACTGCTGGGCGGTTTGCAAGTCCGCAGGATTGTCCGTGAATGCGCCCAGAAAGTGCTCGGGGACATTGGCTTTCACCAGTTCGCGCAACTCACCGCGAAGCTCCGCAGCTTTCTGGCCCATTTCGAAGTCCATGCTCACACCGTCTCCGCAGCTTCCACGTCGGCAATCCCGAGCTCGCCAAGCACCTGTTCGGTGTCCTCACCCAGCAGCGGAGCGGGGCCCGCGACTCGTCCCGGGGTCCGCGAAAACCACGTCGGCACCCCGGGAAACCGCACAGGCCCGTGCGGGGTGTCCACCGTCTCGAACAAGCCGACCGCATTCAAGTGCGGGTGGTCGAACAACTCGCTCGGCGTGTTGAGCGGTGCGGCAGGGATCTGGAGCTCGCGGAATAACGCCAACCACTCGGCCGTGGTGCGCTCCTTCATCGTCTCCGCCACCAGTCCGTACACGGTGTCGATGTGGCGGGCCCGGTGTTCGAGTGTGGCGTAGAGATCTGTCGCCCATGCGGGCCGCACAGCATCGATGAAGGCGTTCCAGTGCTTGTCGTTGTAGATCAGCGCGGCGATATGGC
>JAVRPX010000099.1:0-3828 GCA_032161985.1 Mycobacterium sp. | reverse complement strand
TGCTGATGCGCGGCATGATCGGCAAGCCCGGCGCAGGCCTGTGCCCGGTGCGGGGTCACTCCAACGTGCAGGGCGACCGGACGATGGGCATCTGGGAGCAGATGCCCGAGGAGTTCTTGGCCGCACTGGATTCCCGGTTCGGCATCGTCAGCCCACGCGAGCACGGCGTTGACACCGTCGACGCGATAAGGGCGATGCGCGACGGCCGCGCCAAGGTCTTTATGGGCATGGGCGGCAACTTCGCGATGACCACACCGGATACCGAGGTCACCGAGGCCGCGTTGCGCAGCTGCTCGCTGACGGTTCAGCTGTCGACCAAGCTGAACCGCAGTCACGTCGTACACGGCGCCACGGCGTTGATCCTGCCGTCGCTGGGACGAACCGACCGCGATGTCCAAAACGGTGCCAAACAGCAGGTGTCGGTGGAGGATTCGATGTCAATGGTGCATCTGTCGCGGGGCAGCCTGCACCCGCCAAGCGACCAGGTGCGCAGCGAGGTCGCGATGGTCTGCCAATTGGCGCGCACCCTGCTCGGGCCGGATCACCCGGTGCCGTGGGAGCAGTTCAACAATGACTACGACACCATCCGCGATGCGATCGCTGCCGTGGTGCCCGGCTGCGACGACTACAACCGCAAGGTGCGCCAGCCCGACGGGTTCCAGCTGCCACACGGCCCGCGGGACGCGCGCGAATTTCCCACCAGCACAGGCAAAGCCAACTTCACGGTCGACCCGTTGGAGTGGGTGCCGGTGCCTGCAGGCCGGCTGGTGTTGCAGACCATGCGCAGCCATGACCAGTACAACACCACCATCTACGGCCTCGACGACCGCTACCGCGGCGTCAAGGGCGGCAGGCGCGTCGTCTTCGTCAACCCCGACGACATCGAACGCTTCGGCCTCACCGAGGGCGCGCGCGTCGACCTGGTTTCCGAATTCACCAATGGTGACGCCCAACTCCAGGAGCGCCGCGCCAAGGACTTCATGGTGGTCCCGTATTCGACGCCTGTTGGCAATGCCGCGGCATACTATCCGGAGACCAATCCCCTTGTGCCGCTGGATCACACTGCCGCCAGGTCCAATACGCCGGTGTCGAAGGCCATTGTGGTCAGGCTGGAGCGCGCGTAGATGGGAAGGGTGACGGCCCGGCGCCGTGTGCACCACGTGACCGCTGACGATGCGGTCGCGCGGCCGGAGACTTTGGTTGTCGAGGAGCCGCTGGAGATCCGCGTCAACGGCAGCCCGATTACCGTTACCATGCGCACACCGGGATCGGATATCGAGCTGGCGCAAGGCTTCCTGCTCACCGAGGGCGTGATCGCGCGTCGCGACGATGTGCTCACCGTGCGGTATTGCAAGGGCGCCGGGCCCGACAACGTCAACACCTACAACGTGCTCGACGTGACGCTCGCCCCCGGTGTGGAGATGCCCGACGTGGATGTCACCCGCAACTTCTACACCACCTCCTCGTGCGGGGTATGCGGCAAGGCGTCACTGGAGGCGGTGCGGCTGATCAGCAAGCACGGCCCCGGCGACGACCCATCGCTCGTCGCCGCGGAGACGCTGTCGGCGATGCCGGAGAAGCTGCGCGAGGCGCAGAAGGTGTTCGCCAGCACTGGCGGACTGCACGGCGCGGCCCTTTTCGGCGTCGACGGCACCACACTGGTGGTCCGCGAGGACATCGGGCGGCATAACGCGGTCGACAAGGTCATCGGCTGGGCGCTCGAACAGGACCGCATACCACTGACGAGCACAGTGCTGCTGGTCAGTGGTCGGGCGTCCTTCGAGCTCACCCAGAAGGCGGTGATGGCGGGGATCCCGGTGCTAGCGGCGGTGTCGGCGCCGTCCTCGCTGGCAGTCGACCTAGCCAGCCAGTCCGGGCTCACCCTGGTGGCCTTCCTGCGGGGCGACTCGATGAACGTCTACACCCGCCCCGACCGAATTGCGCGCTGATGCCCATTCTCAATCGGTTGCGTTTTCTTCAGTCCTTCTGTTCTGCTGCCGAAGTCGTCTCACGGTTTCTATGCCGGGTTCGCTCATCGCCAACCTCTCTGTATCGCGCGGTAACGTTTAGCCGGGCCTCAGACACCTCCCAAGACACCGACATTCATCGCGCCGAACGGATCCGGTACAAGTTCTGATCCGGGAGGATTCAGAATTCGTTGTCCAGATCCCGTCCCTGTTTCGGAGCAACAGCTAATGGGACAACAACTATGTCACCGGGATTTTCGTTTCGTTCTACCCTGCCGACGACAGCTGGCGGTCGCTGACCACCCGGAACGCCGCTCGACTGCTGGGCCCAAGCGAAACCGCTCAAGTGGCCACGTGAAGCTGACTAGATGACCCGGCGACTCCCGGCCATGTTCTTGCGCGGCCGATCAAGTAAGGGACTCATGTTCCTACGCGGAGATCCGCCCGACGACCGCGCCGACTGAGACGCTGATCTTCGTCGCCGCGGTGGGTGCCTACACCCGCAGGACAGGCGCTTCGCGGCATCGGCGGCGGCGTCACGTCGCCATCCAAGGTGAGCGTGCTCGGGCGCGCGATGCATCCCCCAAGCGGACGTCACAGCAACGTTCAGGGAAATCGCAAATGCGGAATCGATCACCGCCCGTCCAAGCAGCTGTTGGATCGGCTCGAAGAGGTGTGCTCGATCACCCCGCCGCGTGAGCACGGCCTGGACACCGTCGACACCATCAAAAGCGATGCTCGCCGGTGACGTGAAGGTGTCCGTCAGCATGGGCGGCAATTTCAGCCTGGCCACGCCGGACACCGAAACGACGTTCGCCGCCCTGCGCAGCTGCGAGCTCACCGTCCAGGTCAGCACCAAGCTCAACCGCAGCCACCTGGTGCACGGCCGCACGGCGCTCATCCTGCCCTCCCTCGGGCACACCGAGAAGGACATTCAGCACTCAGGAGAACAGGGCGTCACGGTTGAAGACTCGATGAGCATGGTGCACTTGTCATTTGGGACGAAGACGCCTGCGTCGCCTGAGTTGAAGTCCGAGTGCGCGATTCTGGCCGGCATGGCCAGGGCAACGCTGCCGGCTTCCAACACGCCTTGGGAGTGTTACGTCGAGGATTACGACCGGACCCGGGACACGATGGCCAAGGTGTTCGACGGCTTCGAGGACTTCAACCGTCGTGTCCGCCTACCGCTGGGATTTCGGATCCGACAACCCGCGCGGGAGCCGATGTTCCTCACCACATCCGGGCACGCGGAGTTCTCTTCCGCGCCAATGCCCGATGTGGTGCCACAGCCCGGTCGGTTGATCCTGGGCACGGTGCGTTCCCACGACCAGTGGAACACCACCATTTACTCTGACGACGACCGCTATCGCGGCCCTGAAGAACCTGCGGACAGCGTTGTTCATGAATGTCGAAGACATGCGCGAGCGTGGACTCGACGAGTTCGACCTCATTGACATCACCAGCTTCGCCCGCGACGGCAGCACTCACTCCGTGTAGGGCTACCGCGTGGTGGCCTACAACACCCACGAGGCAGCGTGATGGGCTACATGCCTGAGTTGAACGTGCTGTGTGCCATTTCTGACTACAGCGAGCAGAGCAAGCAGCCACTGACCAAACAGATCGTCGTCGAGGCCTCTCCCGCCGCGGCGGGTCCGACAACCTGATCAGTGTCGGTCATATGGCCTTTCGCAGCACGAACACGAGGGCCACACTAGGGTGCTATGGCTGAGGCGAGCCGGTCGTTCGACGACGAATTGGTAGGGCTCTTCGAGCTCTCGCACGATGCGTTCTGCATCGCCGGTTTCGATGGCTACCTGAGGCGTGCCAATCCGGCGTTCGCCCGCAGCCTGGGCTACACCCT
>JAVRPX010000098.1:0-6217 GCA_032161985.1 Mycobacterium sp. | reverse complement strand
CTGATCTGGCGACTGCCGTCGTGGTTGCAGCCCGGGCCCGAGACCGTCGTCTGGGTCGCCGCATTCGATCCCGACACGGGAAAGGCAGTCGCGGGACTGCGGACAGAGCACCCGGAGTTCGGACAAGTCACCGGCATGGTCGAGGCGGACGGCAGGTTGTGGATGGCCTGCCTCGGGTTCCCTGCGGTGGCACACTGCCCCATCCCGTAACTGCCGATGGGATCACATTCGTAACTCCAACCACTTGAGTCACAGCGTGGCTCCCCGGAATTCGGCCCGCAATCGCCTAATCTGCGGTCACGATGGCGACCTCACGGATGTTCTCCACGCGTGCGTTCTCCCTGGTTGCGGCGTTGGCGGTGTTGGCTGCGCTCGCGCTTCTCGGCATGCCCGCAGCGACCGCCGAGCCGAACGCGGCGCCGGAGGGCGCCGTGTGCCCGTACCGGGAGGGGACGCCGCCCGCGGTCGACTCCTCCGAAGTACCGCAGGCTGGCGATCCCCCTGCCCCGCTGCCGGTGCCCGCCAAGCCGCTCGGCGGCGATGCGCTCTCCGGTTGCGGAATCGTCACCGCCCCCGGCACGCCACCCGTCCCAGGGGATATCTCGGCCGAGGCATGGGTGGTGGCCGACCTGGACACCGGCGACATCATCGCCGCACGGGACCCGCACGGCCGCCACCGGCCGGCCAGCATCATCAAGGTGCTGGTCGCCCTTCAGGCGCTGCGGGACCTGCCGATCCACAAGGTCGTGGCAGGCACCCAGGACGACGCCAACGCCGAGGGCACCAAGGTCGGCGTCGGCGAAAACGGCTGGTACTCGATCAACGACTTGCTGCACGGCCTTCTCATGCACTCCGGTAACGACGCCGCGCATGCGCTGGCCGTCCAGCTCGGCGGGATGGACGCCGCGCTGTCGAAGATCAACGACCTGGCCGGCAAGCTCGGCGGTCGCGACACCCGCGCAGCGACACCGTCGGGCCTGGACGGTCCTGGCATGAGCACGTCGGCCTACGACATCGGCCTGTTCTACCGATACGCCTGGCAGAACCCGACTTTCGCCGAGATCGTCGCGACCCGCAGCTTCGACTTCCCCGGCCGCGGCGACGTCGGCTACCCGGTCGAAAACGACAACAAGCTGCTGTACAACTACCCCGGCGCGATGGGCGGCAAGACCGGCTACACCGACGACGCAGGCCAGACCTTCGTCGGGGCCGCCAACCATGACGGCCGCCGGCTGATGGCCGTGCTGATGCGGGGCACGCGCGAGCCGATCGCGCCGTGGGAGCAGGCGGCGCATCTACTCGACTACGGATTCGCGACGGCGCCGGGCACCAAGGTTGGCAGCCTGATCGAACCCGACCCGTCGCTGCTTGCCCCGAATACCGAAGCCGCAGCAGGCAACCCCGCCGCCAGCCAGGCGTCCGCCGCGCTGCCGGAAATCGACGCGATGCCGGTACGGGTGGGTGTGGGCATCGTCGGCGCCGTCATTGTGTTCGGGCTGATCATGGGCGCGCGGTCACTGAACCGACGCCCACAGCACTAATGGCTACCGAGAACGCCCTTCAGAGTCGAATCCTGAAATCGTTCGACCACTACCGCCAGTCATCCTCTAGCGCATCGATGAAGGCGCTCGGTAAGCGTCTCGTGGGTGAGCTACTTGGTGAAACCGAATACGTCGCAGCGACGGTCACGCTTCCCGGCAGCATGATCGCTGCAGGCGTTGCGGCCAGGCAGCTGCAGGCGCGCTGATGTGGACCGAGTTCGACGACTTCGTGGTCGACGGCGACAAGATCGCGACCAGCGGCGTGATGTTGACGCTTCTGCTCACCGAGCAGACCCTCACAACGACTCCAGTCGGTCTGTTCTGCGCTTCAGCGGTGACCGTATGACCTCGGAAGTCGCGTTCATGGGAACGTCCGAAACTGCCGACCTGTCAACGCAGGAGATGCCGTCGGTCGACGCACTGCGTTCGGCACTAACGTCGTCGTAGTCGGGAAAGACCAAGCGCGCCAAGGGCACCAACCGCAGCGGCCGTCAACACACCGCGAACCCCGAGGCCCTCATGGACCTGCACCCGCGGCGTGATCTGCGCGGGGGCGGGCGCATCGACCGGTGCGGCGGTGAGATTCTCGGTGGACGTGGCCGCCCACGCCGTCGCGAACAGGATCAGCCGCCCGGTGATGTAGGCGAACACCATCAGGCCCAGCACCGGGCCGAACGTCGCGCCTGCCGGGCCGTGCACCACCGACTTCAGGTAGATCGAGGCGATCTGTTTGAAGATCTCGAAGCCAACGGCCGCTATCAAACCGGCACGAACAGAGCTGCGAAAGCTGACCGACTCCCGGGGCAGCCGCGCAATGATCCAGGTGAAGAGCAGCCAGGCGATCAGCACCGATACCAGAAGCGAGACGGCGCGCAGCACCAGGCTGACGCCCGGGGCATCTTGCAGCCCAAACCATTCCAGCACGTGCTTCATCAGGTCCGCGTTGCCCAGCGCCGTGAGCGCGATGGTGACTGCGATCGCGATGAACAAACCGACCATGGCGGCGAGATCGGACAGCTTGGCGCGAACGAACCCTGGTGGATCGTGGCGCGACTGGCCCCACATCTGACTCAGCGCCTCGCGCAGGTTGGCCATCCAGCCCAACCCCGCCCACGCGGCGGTGGCCAGGCCGATGATCCCGACCGAGGTGCGCGACGCGATTGCCGAGTCCATCAGATTGACCAGCTGCTCACCGAAATCGCCGGACACCTTCGATTTGATCTGCAGCTCGATGTCGGCGAGCAGCTGCGGATTGCGCGACAACACGAAACCCCCTGCGGCGAAGCCGACCATGAGCAAGGGGAACAGCGCGAAGATCGTGAAATACGTAATGCCCGCGGCGAAGAAGTCGCCCTTGCTGTCCTGATAGCGCTGCTGCGCCCGCATCACGTGGTCGAACCAGCCGAACCGCGCCCGAAGCCGATCTAGAAACCCCGGTTTGGCCGGCTTGCTCCGATTTTCCGGCTCGGCCGGACGTGTCATCCCGACCTCCCCCAGAGCGTTACGCGCGTGGCGCTAGAAACCCTAACCGGTCGTATACCCGCTTGAGCGTCTTCGCAGACACGTCCCTTGCACGCTGCGCGCCTGCCTCGAGCACCAATTCCAGCTCGGCAGGATCCGCGAGCAGTTCGTCGACGCGCGCCTTGATCGGCGTGACGAATTCGACGACGGCCTCGGCGGTGTCGGCCTTCAGGTCGCCGTAGCCGCGCCCGGCGTAGCCCTCGACGAGCTTGTCCACGTCGGTGCCGGTGACCGCGGACTGAATGGTCAGCAGATTGGACACACCGGGTTTGGCGTCCGGGTCGTTGCGGATCTCGCGCTCACTGTCGGTCACGGCCGAGCGGATCTTCTTGGCCGATGCCTTCGGATCATCGAGCAGACTGATCAGGCCTGCGTCCGTGGCGGCCGACTTGCTCATCTTCGACGACGGGTCCTGCAAGTCGTAGATCTTTGCGGTGGCCTTCTGGATCAGCACATCGGGCACGACGAACGTGTCGGGGAACCGAGAGTTGAACCGCTGCGCGACGTCGCGGGCCAGCTCCAGATGCTGCCGCTGGTCCTCCCCGACCGGCACCAGGTCGGCGTCGTAGAGCAGCACGTCGGCGGCCTGCAGCACCGGGTAGGTGAACAGTCCGACGGTGGCGGAATCGGTGCCTTGTTTCTGCGACTTGTCCTTGAACTGAGTCATCCGCGACGCCTGCCCGAAACCGGTGAAACAGCCCAGCACCCAAGCGAGTTCGGCGTGCGCGGCGACATGGCTCTGCACGAAGATCGTGCTGCGCGACGGGTCGATACCCAGCGCCAGGTACTGCGCGGCGGTCACGAGGGTGCGACGGCGCAGCAGCTCGGGATCCTGCGGGAGCGTGATCGCGTGCAGGTCCACGACGCAGAAGTAGGCGTCGTACTCATCCTGTAGACCCACCCACTGCTTGATCGCACCCAGCGCATTGCCGAGATGCAGGGAATCAGACGTGGGCTGGACACCAGAAAAGACGACGCGCCGAGAAGTGCTCATGGTGAGTCAATCTTGGCACGCGTCATCCAATGGATTTTTGGGCGCTCTGCTCCTTTGACTGCTCCAGCGCCCTGCGCGCGAACACCCAGCGTTCGGTGATCGCCAACTGCCCGCGCCCCCTGCCGAGGAAGGTGACGAACCACGAGATGACCGCGACGAGGCGGTTGCGGCCGCCGACGAGGTAGAACAGGTGCAACCCGAGCCACGCCAGCCATGCGAAGAATCCGCTGAACTCGATCTTGCCGATCTGGCACACCGCGTGGAAGCGCGAGATCGTCGACATGCTGCCCTTGTTCCGGTACTTGAACGGCTGGCGATTCGCCGGGTCGGCTCCACTTTTCGAGCCCTTGAGCTCACTCTTGATCTGCTTGGTGGCGTAGACGGCGCCCTGGATCGCGCCTTGGGCCATCCCCGGGACGTTGGGCACGCTCATCATGTCGCCGACGACGAAGACGTTCGGGTGCCCCTTGACCGTGAGGTCCGGTTCGACGACTACGCGGCCTGCGCGGTCAACCTCCGTCCCGTCGGACTGCTCGGCGACGAGCTTGCCGAGGGGGCTGGCCTGCACGCCTGCCGACCACACCTTGACGGCGCACTCGATCCTGTACTCCTCGCCCTCTTTCTCCTTGACGGTCAGACCCATGTAGTCGACGTCGGTGACCATGGTGTTCAGCTTGACCTCGACGCCCATCTTCTCCAGCTGGCGCTGCGCCTTCAGCCCGAGCTTCGGGCCCATCGGCGGCAGCACCGCGGGTGCGGCCTCGACGAGAATCACCCGGGCCTTAGCCGGGTCGATGGTGCGGAAAGCCCCAGTCAGGGTCCGATCCGCGAGTTCGGCAATCTGCCCGACCACCTCGACGCCCGTCGGACCCGCTCCGACGACGACGAAGGTCAGCCGGCGCTCGCGTTCCGCCGGCGATACGGTCACCTCGGCCGCCTCGAACGCGCCGAGGATCCGGCCGCGCAACTCGAGGGCGTCGTCGACGGTCTTCATTCCTGGCGCGAAGGCCTCGAAATGGTCGTTGCCGAAGTAGGACTGCTGCGCGCCTGCGGCCAGGATCAGGCTGTCGAATGGCGTTACCCGCTCCCAGTCCATCAGCTTGGAGGTGACGGTCCTCTTCGTCAGGTCGATCGCGACGACGTCGCCAAGCAGCACCTCGGCATTCTTTTGTTTGCGCAGGATTATTCGTGTTACGGGCGCGATCTCGCCGACCGACAGGATGCCCGTCGCGACCTGATACAGCAGCGGCTGGAACAGATGATGGGTCGTCTTCGCGATCAGGGTGATGTCGACGTCCGCGCGCTTGAGGTGTTGGGCGGCGAATAATCCGCCGAAGCCCGAACCGATGATGACGACGCGGTGACGCCGGGGGGCAATGCTGGGGACGCTCACGGACCGTGCTCCTCCCGACACACTTCAGACGTACAGACCCTAGCTGAGCATCGACGACGTCGTCGGCTGCACACCGGAGACGACACGGCGCGGTCGAGTACCCGTCTACTCTAGGCCGCTCTCAGCCGCCGTCACAGACTGACGTAGACACGACGGGAGCCGATATGACGGCATTGGGTGAACACGCAGTGGTTCTCGGAGCCAGCATGGCTGGTCTGCTTGCTGCCAGAGTGCTGGCCGATCACTTCGAGACGGTCACCGTCGTCGAGCGCGACACGCTCCACGACATCGCAGAGACCCGACGCGGCGTACCACAAGGGCGACACCTGCATGGGCTGTTGATGCGCGGAGCACAGGCGCTGGAAGAGCTATTTCCGGCGATCCTGGACGACCTTGTCGGCGACGGCGCGCCACACTTCGACGGCAGCGATCTGTCGCGGCTCCACTTCTGCATGAACGGCCATCTCTCGGTTCGTTCGGGCAGTTCCGAATACATCCAGTCCTACACACCAAGCCGACCGCTTCTCGAGTGCCACGTCTTGCGAAGGGTGCGGGCCATCGACAACATCAGTGTGCTCGACGGCCACGATGTTGTGGATGTGATCGCCACGCCGCAGCGTGATCGCGTGATCGGTGTGAACGTGGCGTGCCGCAACGGCGGCGAACCGTCGGAATTGCGCTCGGACCTCGTCGTCGACGCGACAGGGCGTGGTACACGTACGCCGGCAACGCTGGAACGATTCGGCTACCCGCGGCCCGCCGAGGACC
>JAVRPX010000097.1:0-5055 GCA_032161985.1 Mycobacterium sp. | reverse complement strand
CCACCGCGCCGGAATATCGTCGCCAACCGCGGGTCTCGGGGTCGTAGATCCGCAACGTGTCCTCGTGCACGTTGACGACCAGTTCGAGCGTGCCGCTCGGGACGATCCGCTCGGTGGAATGTGCCGGCGTATCGCGCAGCGCCCACAGGTACTCGACAAAGTCCGCGAACGACGGGCCTGGGCGGTACATGCGGTACTGCATTACCCCAGGATGCCCCCTAGCCGAAGCCAACACGTTCCAGCCAGAAGTCGACGAGGTTCGCGTCACCCGTCACGTCCAATCCGGCGACGGGGCGACGGCGATAGATCGTCAACAGCAGGTCTGTGACCGGCGCCCGGATATCCGCGGCCGCCGGCCCGTGTGCGCGCTGCCACGCGATGACGTCCCCGGTCAGGTCGAGCAGCCAGTGCGCATCCGTGTCGGTGGCGTGCAGCCCGATCGTGCGGCCTGGCGCGAGCAGCTCACGCATCCACGGATGAACCTCGAAATGAAAAGGCAGGGAACCGAGTTCCATCCACTCGTCGATGACGTCCGCCGCGACGTCGGGGTCGAGCACGAACTTCGCCCCCAGAGCCAGTGCCGCATCGGCACGGTGCATCGCGGTCTCGTAAGCGAACCGGCGGGCGTAGAAGGCCGAGCCGCCACCGTCGACCGGACACCACATCTGCGCATCCGGCCCCGCCTCGGTCAGTGTCGCCGCCAGCTCCTCGGCCGCCTCGGTGAGTGAGGCACGCAGAATGTCCGGATCGTCCGCAGTGGCACCCGAGAGATCTCTTAGCGCCACATCGCTCGGCGGCTCGGACGCGCGCGTCGCGACGATCTCGCGCGCCCAGCGGAGACCTCCGTCGACGTGGCGCGCCAGCTGAGACACATTCCAGCCCGGGCACGAAGGCACCGCCACGGTCACATCCGCGCCGTCGAGATGTCCGGTCAACGACGACGTCTGCGTGACGATCTCGGCACAATGCCTGCTGAAATCGAGCTTCACACCATCACCTCCAAAAGGTCGACACTCGCGGAGTGTCAGACTCATCGCGTGACGAGCGTTTGGCGCTTCGTGAAGAGTGCGCCGCTGACCTACTCGTGGCTCGTCCTGTTGCTCGTTACGACGATCATCCAGCACTCCATCCCGGCCCAGCGGCTGCATGCGCTGCTGCAGAAGGAGTCGACAAACCTGCACCACCTGGCCTCCGATCCCATCCGGGTGCTGATTCAGAGCCTGCTGTGGATCGATGGCAGGTACTGGTGGCCCTACCTCGTCGTGTTCACGCTGTTCCTGGCGGCCGCCGAGCGCTGGCTGGGGCATTTGAGATGGCTGGTTGTGGGGCTTGTCAGTCACGTCGGAGCCACCTATCTGAGCGAGGGCTACCTGTACTGGCGAATCCAGGAGGCCGTGTCCTCCCCGCGCTTGATCGACGCACGCGACATCGGCGTGAGCTACTTCGTCGTCGGCATCGTCGGCGTGCTCACCTACCGCATTCCGGCGCGGTGGCGATGGATCTACCTCGTCGGTGCGTTGGTCGTCTTCGGCGTCTCGTTGGCCGTCAAACGCGACTTCACTCAGCTCGGCCACTTCAGCGCGTTGCTGATCGGGCTGGCGTGCTATCCGCTGACCCGGTCGCGTCAGCTCGAGCCCGCGACTGCGTAAAATCCGGCCTGTGGCGATCAGCGACGACGACCTCGAACGCCTCCGCCGATGCGTGGAACTCGCGCGCGAGGCGCGCGATGATGGCGACGAACCGTTCGGCTCGATCCTGGTCGACGGCGACGGCACCACGCTCTACGAGGACCGCAACCGCGTCAAAGACGGCGACCACACCCGCCACCCCGAGTTCGCGATCGCCCGCTGGGCCGTGGAAAACCTGACTCCCGACAACCGGGCGCGCGCGACCGTGTACACCTCCGGCGAACACTGCCCGATGTGCGCGGCAGGCCACGCGTGGGTGGGTCTCGGCCGCATCGTGTACGCCGCCTCATCGGAACAGTTGACGCAGTGGTGCGCCGAATGGGGCGCACCCCCGCCGCCGGTGGCTCCGCTACCCATCGCGACGGTGGCCCCCCGCGTCGACGTCGACGGCCCCGCGCCCGAGCTCGCCGACACCATGAAAGCCCTGTACGAGACTAAGTTCCGGCCATGAATGAACCGGCCTGGGTCGAGCACGCGATCTGGTGGCAGGTCTACCCGCTGGGCTTCGTCGGCGCGTTTCCCGCTGATCCGCCGCCGACCGCCGACGAGCACCGGCTGCGCCGGATCGTCGACTGGCTCGACCACGCCGTCGAACTCGGCACGTCCGGGGTCGCACTGGGGCCGGTGTTCGCGTCGCGCACACACGGTTACGACACCACCGACCACTACCAAATCGACCCGCGCCTCGGCGACGACGCCGACTTCGACCACCTGATCGCCGAGGCTCGCAGGCGTGGGTTGCGGGTGCTGCTCGACGGCGTGTTCAACCACGTCAGCGCAGACTTTGCACAGACGTCGTGGTTTCGCCGGCGCGGCAACAGCTTTGACACCTTCGAGGGACATGGCGAGCTGATCGCTCTAGACCATGACAATCCCGACGTCATCGCCTACACCGTCGACGTGATGGCGCACTGGCTAAAGCGCGGCGCCGACGGCTGGCGCCTGGACGCCGCCTACGCCGTCCCAGATCGGTTCTGGGCACAGGTCCTGCCCCGCGTGAGGCAGGCACATCCCGACGCCTGGTTCGTCGGGGAGGTCATCCACGGCGACTATTCGGCGCGGGTGCGCGCATCAGACTTCAATTCGATCACCCAATACGAGCTGTGGAAGGCGATCTGGAGCGGCCTCAACGACAGCAACTTCCACGAGCTCGACTGGGCGCTGGTGCGGCACAACGAGTTTCTCGATGACTTCGTGCCGATGACCTTCGTCGGCAACCATGACGTCACCCGGATCGCCAGCCAGCTGGACAACACCCGGCATCTCGAACATGCGCTGGTGATCCTGTTGACGACCGGCGGCACACCGAGTGTGTACGCGGGCGACGAGTCCGGCTACCGCGGCGTGAAGGAGGAGCGGTTCGGCGGCGACGACGCCGTGCGACCCGAATTCACCGCTCCCCTAATCGGTGTCGACGAACACGGCCACGACGTGTACAGGCTCCACCAGTACCTGATCGGGTTGCGCAGGCGACACCCGTGGCTGCACACCGCGAGGACATCGCCGCTGCGGCTGACCAACACGCAGTACGTCTATGCGACCCGCAACGGCGCCGACGCGCTGCTGGTGGCGCTCAACATCGACGACGCGCCGTTGTCGTTGTCGCTTCCCGAACTCGGCTTCGGTGCCGGCCAGATCGTCGCGGGTTCGGGCCCGCCGCCGGAGTCGATCATCGGCGAGGCCGAGATCGAGCCGCACGGCTGGATGATCATCGCGCCGCGTTGAGCAGCTCGACGGTGGTTGGGTCGTGCTCGCCGTCGTAGAACTTGTCGAGCACCGCGCGAAACTCGGCGTTTTCGTCTGTCGCACGCGCGAACAGCGTCATCGACGAGCGCACCTTGAGGTTGTCGGGCCAACCGAAGATGTCGTCGGCCGACCGGCGGTCGATGCCCCCGACCAGCCGGGCGCATTCGCGCAGCCGCGGCCCGAGCACCGGGTGGGCCAGGTAGGCGCGCGCCTCGTCGATGCCAGAAATGCCATAGAGCTGCGCCGTGGCGCTACGGCCAAGGCTCCGCAACTGCGGAAACACGAACCAGATCCAATGGCTGCGCTTGGCGCCGGCGCTGAGTTCGGCGACGACGGTGTCATAGACGCGTTCCTGTGCGTCGACAAACCGCCGCAGGTCGAACGGATCTGCGCCATTGGACGACAACGATTTGCCCACACCCATGCCGTGACCAAGTCTTGCGAGCTAGTGTTCGAAATTCAATGACGACAACGACCGAGCCGGAAACGTCGAGCGAGCCGGAGCCGGCGGCCAAACCCCGAAGTCTGCGGCGCCGCGTTCTGTCGCGGATCAGCATCCAGTCCAAGCTGCTGGTGATGCTGCTGCTGACCAGCATCCTGTCGGCCGCGGTCGTCGGCCTTATCGGCTATCAATCCGGGCAGAGTTCACTGCGAGCGTCGGTCTTCGACCGGTTGACCGAGATTCGCCAGTCGCAGACCCGACAACTGCAGTCGCAGATTGCTGACTTGCAGGATTCGCTGGTCATCTACTCGCGCGGATCGACTGCCACCGAGGCCGTCCAGGCCTACACAGCGGGCTTCGACCAACTGAACAACGCCACCATCACCCCTGCCCAGCAACAAACCATCGTCAAGTACTACCAGGATGTCTTCGCCAAACACGAAGACGCCCAGACCGGCAACGACGTCGACATCGACTCCTTGTTGCCGACCTCGAACGCCCAGAAGTATCTGCAGGCCTATTACACGACACCGTTCACGGACTGGGACGCCGCGGTGAAATTCGACGATGCCCACGACGGCAGCGCCTGGTCGGCGGCCAACGCCCGTTTCAACGACTTCTTCCGTCAGATCGTGACGCGCTTCGAGTTCGAGGACGCGCTGCTGCTGGACACCAGGGGCAACGTCGTCTACAGCGCACACAAGGGCGTCGACCTCGGAACCAACATCCTCAATGGCCCCTACCACAGCGGCGCTCTAACCGAGGCCTACAACAAGGCCATCGATTCGAACGCCGTCGATTACGTCGCCGTCACCGACTTCGGTGACTACCAGCCCGCCGACGAGCCGACGGCCTGGATGGTGTCTCCGGTCGGATCGGAGGGCCGTATCGAGGGTGTGATCGCACTCCAGTTCCCGATCTCGAAGATCAACCGGCTGATGACGATGGATAAGCGGTGGGAAGAGTCGGGGATGGGCAAGACCGGCGAGACTTTCATCGTCGGACCCGACGACCTGATGCGTTCGGACTCCCGCCTCTTCCTCGAGAACCCGGAAGCATTCAAGCGCGACGTCATCGATGCGGGTACTCCGCCCGACGTGGCCCAGGAATCGATCCGGCAGAACGGGACCACTCTTGTGCAACCGGTCGCGACGGAAGCCACGCGGCAGGCGCAACGCG
>JAVRPX010000096.1:0-3193 GCA_032161985.1 Mycobacterium sp. | reverse complement strand
GTCACCGGCAACTGCGTGCAGCACCAGCGCGACATCGCGATCGCGGTCAAGAACGCCCGCGAGGTGGCGCTGCTGCCGTTCAGCTCGTCGACGCGCTGAGCCAGCAGCGTCAAACCAAGAAAGACGTAGAGATGAAACTGATTCTTACTGCTGAGGTCGAACACCTGGGTACCTCCGGCGACATCGTCGAGGTGAAGGACGGCTACGGCCGCAACTTCCTGCTGCCGCGCGGGCTGGCGATCGTGGCGTCGCGCGGCGCCGAGCGCCAGGCCGAGGAGATCCGTCGCGCCCGCGAGATCAAGGGTGTGAAGGGCCTCGAGCACGCCAACGAGCTCAAGACCGCGATCGAAAGCCTCGGCGCGGTGGAGCTGCCAGTGAAGGCGGCGGCGGACACCGGCAAGCTGTTCGGTTCCGTGACGGCCGCGCACGTCGTCGCGGCGATCAAGAAGGCCGGTGGACCGAATCTGGACAAGCGGACGGTTCAGTTGCCCAAGGTGCACATCAAGTCGGTCGGAACCCACCCGATCGCGGTCCGGCTGCACCCCGACGTCGACGCTGCGGTGTCGCTGAGCGTTGTCGCGGGGTAATTACCGCAGCGTCAATACGACCGGATGAAGACCATGATCGATCTTCATCCGGTCGTTGCTGTGCCCACTGGCGAACTTTGTGGATTAGTTAGTCTGCAGCGAAGCTAACGAGCTGTTAACCTCTACGGTCCTTGCGCGAAACACAACACGCCCGAGATCGCAACCTGGGCCGACACGCCGAGGCAATTGCCATCCACAGATGGTCACTGGCTCTATCGTGCGCTTATCTGCACGGACGCGCTAAACAGAGTCATTCATGCACAGGTTCTCCCCAAGGCCTCAACATGCCTGTCCAGAGATATCCACACCCCATGCACAAGTTCATAAACAGGGTCGTTTTGTACCGGTTCCAGCAACGTCTAGCGTTGGCCGTCGCGAGGGAGATTCGCGGTTCGCGAGGTGGCAGATGTCGGTGGCCTGACTTACGCTCGACAGCGGCAGACGAACATACGTTCGACTAGAGCGAGGGGAGGTGGGACGCTGCATGGCTGTCGTAGATGACCTAGGCCATCCGGGCATGGACACCCCGCCACCCAGTGAGGACTTCGGGCGCCAACCTCCCCAGGACAACGCCGCCGAGATGTCCGTCTTGGGCGGCATGCTGCTGAGCAAGGACGCCATCGCCGACGTGCTGGAGCGGTTGCGTCCCGGCGACTTCTACCGGCCCGCGCATCAGAATGTCTACGACGCGATCCTGGATCTGTACGGCCGCGGCGAGCCGGCCGATGCGGTGACTGTGTCCGCAGAGTTGGATCGGCGGGGCCTCCTGCGCCGGATCGGTGGGGCGCCGTATCTCCACACCCTGATCTCTACGGTGCCGACGGCCGCCAACGCGGGGTTCTATGCGGGCATTGTCGCCGAGAAGGCGTTGCTGCGGCGCCTTGTGGAGGCCGGCACACGGGTGGTGCAGTACGGCTATGCCGGTGCGGAAGGCGCCGACGTCACCGAGATCGTGGACCGGGCACAGGCCGAGATATATGACGTCACCGAGGGACGCACGTCCGAGGACTTCGTGGCGCTGGAAGACCTGCTGCAGCCGACGATGGATGAGATCGACGCGATCGCATCCAACGGCGGCTTGGCGCGCGGCGTACCAACGGGATTCGTCGAACTCGACGAGGTGACCAACGGCCTGCATCCCGGCCAGATGATCATCATCGCGGCGAGGCCCGGTGTTGGTAAGGCGCTGAAGGTGGATACGCCGCTGCCGACGCCAACGGGCTGGACGACCATGGGTGACGTTGCCGTCGGCGACCTGCTGTTGGGCGCCGACGGTGGACCGACGCGGGTGGTTGCCGCGACGGACATCATGCTGGGCCGGCCGTGCTATCAGGTCGAATTCTCCGATGGGACAGTCATCGTCGCGGATGCGTCGCATCAATGGCCGACCGGGTACGGCATCAGAACCACCGCTGAACTCCGTTGCGGCATGGATACGATTGCGGCGGCGGGTTCGATGGCGCGGTACTCGGGGTGCGGCACCACGACGTTGATGGCACCAGTGCTGCAGATCGATGCGGTTCGACGGGTGCGAACTTTTCCGGTGCGTTGTGTGCAGGTCGACAACGGCGCGCACCTCTATCTGGCCGGTCGGGGGATGGTGCCGACGCACAACTCGACGCTTGGTCTTGACTTCCTCCGGTCGTGCTCGATCAAGCACCAGATGGCCAGCGTCATCTTCAGCCTGGAGATGAGCAAGTCCGAGATCGTGATGCGGTTGTTGTCGGCCGAGGCGAAGATCAAGCTGTCCGACATGCGGTCGGGTCGGATGAGCGACGATGACTGGACGCGCCTCGCCCGGCGGATGAGCGAGATCAGTGAAGCGCCGCTATTTATCGACGATTCGCCGAACCTGACGATGATGGAGATCCGCGCGAAGGCGCGTCGGCTCAGCCAGAAGGCCGGGCTCAAGCTGATCGTGGTCGACTACCTACAGCTGATGACGTCGGGTAAGAAGTACGAGTCGCGTCAACAGGAAGTGTCGGATTTCTCGCGCAGCATCAAACTGATGGCCAAGGAGCTTGACGTTCCTGTTGTCGCAATCAGCCAGTTGAACCGCGGCCCTGAGCAGAGAACCGATAAGAAGCCAATGCTCTCTGACCTGCGTGAGTCGGGTTGCCTGACGGCGGACACGCGAATCCTGCGGGCGGACAACGGCGCCGAGGTGACCTTCGGCGAGCTGATCCGCACCGGCGAGCGGCCGCTGGTGTGGTCGCTGGACGAGCGCAAGCGCATGGTCGCGCGCCCGATGACGAATGTTTTCCCGAGTGGGCATAAGGAAGTCTTCAAGCTGCGCCTGGCCTCCGGGCGTGAGGTGGAAGCCACAGCCAACCATCCGTTCATGACGTTCGACGGCTGGACGCCGCTGGGGGAGCTGAAGGTTGGCGATCGTCTGGCGGTGCCGCGGCGGGTGCCTGAGCCGATTGATACGCACCGCCTGCCGGACGACGAGGTCATTCTCCTCGCGCACATGATTGGCGACGGCTCATGTGTGAAACGGCAGCCGATCCGGTACGCAAGCATCGACGAGGGCAATTTGGCCGCGGTCACTACTGCAGCCAAGCATTTCGGCGTGAGTGCGGTGCGCGACGATTACGCAGTCGCCC
>JAVRPX010000095.1:0-2707 GCA_032161985.1 Mycobacterium sp. | reverse complement strand
GCGAATTGCTGTTCTGCCATCCCAACACCGTCCGTTATCGGCTACACCGTATCGAGCAACGAACCGGTCGATCCGTGACCCGTCCGCGGGATGTGGCTGAGCTCTCCTTGGCGTTCGAGGTTCATCGCCTTCTCATGTAGCAGGTGGAGAATCCCGATCGGTCGAGGCAGAGCCCATTACGCGTCTGTGCAATTCCGTTGTCAGAAGGTGAATCTGGCGAGTCAACTCGGTGTTGGTCTTCAACTCGAGCTCCTGTGCCCCGAAATCATGGTCCGCCTTGGCCTGCTGGAAAGCAGCCTGTCGGTTCTGGCCGATCATCACGAAGGTCGACAGGAAGATGGCCTCCAGTGATACCACCAAAGTCAATGTCGGCCACGGACTTTTCTCGAAGAACAACATCCACACGGCGAAGAGCGCGGCGTGGAGCCACACGAAGCTCATGGATCCCGCGAATGTGGTAATCCGGTCGGCTATGCGAAGCTCAGCGCGTTGATTGCGCTTGATCGCCTCCTCGACGACGGCCGGGTGGTGAACCTGGCCGCTGTTGAGAATCCGACGCGGAATCAGCCGGCCGAGATCTTCGCCTAACAAACTCATCGCGGATCAGGCTCGTGCCGCGCGGGCGTGCTGTCCGTCGAGTGCGGCCGCACCGTGGCCCACCTTCCGGACGAGGAACGCCGAGGCGATCTGGCCGACGCCGAAAATGAGCGCCCCGGCCGCCACCCACGAGACCAGCACCACGACGGACACGTTCCAGGATCCAGCGGCCCAGAAGCCGATCGCGATTTCGGCGATGCCAACAAGCAGCAGCACCCACCACCCTGGAACTCTGCTCGCTGCCAATGACGTTGCGATGTCGAATGCGCCGCGGAAGACGAAGTAGAAGCTCATCACCGCGGCCAGACCGACGAACGTGTCAGCGGGTCGGAAGAATGCGACGACGCCGACGACGATGAACAGCGCCGCGAGCAACCAGTGCAGTATTCGCCAACCACGCGACGGGGTCACCGCACTCACCATCACTTCGTTGGCCGCGGCGGCAAAACAGAAGACGCCGAAGAGCACGGCGACCGCGGCAACGGTGGTGTAGTCGAAGCGAAGGATGACGATCGCGATGACCACCCACGCCACGCCCGTTACCAGGAGCAGCCACCAATGTTTCGTCGTCGAGGCCAGTTCGTCGACAGCATCATGGAATATGCCCACTGGCCTCTGTCGGGATTGTTCAGTCTCGGTAGTCATCGCAGCTCCAAATGATCGATGGTCGGCAAAAGTCAATTCTTGTCCCGATGGGAATGCCTGCCGTTGTTTGTGGATACAACATCGTCTGGGGCGCGGTGTAGCACCGAACAATGCGACGTCTGGCAGCAATCGGGATTATTGAATGACCAGCGAAGCGGGGTGAGACGGAGCCGACATGTCGAATCTTGCGCTCAATCTTGTTGCGACCGCGCGGCGTATCCCGGACCGGACAGCCGCCATCTCCGACGACGCCACCATGACCTACGCCGAGCTCGATGCCGCCGCGTCGCGAATGGCGACATTCCTCGACCGCGAAGGTATCGGCGTGGGGGACGGGGTCGGCGTGATGCTGCCGAATATCTCCGCGGCTCCGATCGCCTACTACGGCATCTGGCGGCTGGGCGGCGTTGTGGTGCCGATGAACCCACTGATGCAAGCCCGCGAGGTTGGTTTCTACTTGTCCAACACCGGCGCCAAAGCGCTGATCGGCACCCCGGCGTTTGCGGACGCATCTACGCAAGGTGCCGACAGCGCGGGGTCGAAGGTATGGCTTGTCGACGATGCCGACGTCATGCGGATGACCGAGGATCTGCCCGAGTTCGGCGAACCGGTCGAGCGCAGCGCGTCGGACACCGCGGTCGTACTGCATACGTCAGGCACCACCGGCACGCCAAAGGGCGCAGAACTGACCAACGGAAGCCTGGGAAGCAACCAGGAAGTCGTTGTGAGGCGTTTGCTGAAGCTGACCGAGGAAGATGTGGTGCTGGCCTGTTTGCCACTGTTTCACGTGTTCGGCATGACGTGCGCGATGAACGCCGCGATCGCCGCCGGTGCCTGCCTGTCATTGGTGGCGCGCTTCGATCCGGCAAGGGCCATCGAGCGGATTCGACGCGACCGGGTGACGGTGTTGGAGGCAGTGCCGACCATGTACTCGGCATTGCTGTCCGTTGCCGATCAGTTCCCACCGGATGCAACGGCATCACTGCGCACCTGCGTGTCTGGTGGTGCCGCGCTACCCGTCGCCGTACTCAACGATTTCGAGAAGACATTTGATGCGATCATCCTCGAGGGGTACGGCCTGTCCGAGACGTCGCCCGTAACAACGTTCAACCATCCCGACGCCGAGCGTCGGCCCGGCTCAATCGGTACACCGATCGAGGGGGTGCGGCTGCGCCTCGTCGACGAGAACGGGGACGTAGTCCCGAGCGGGAGCCCGGGAGAGATTCAAGTCAAGGGCCCCAACGTCATGAAGGGCTACTGGAACCTCCCCGAGGCCACCGACGCGGCGATCAAGGATGGTTGGTTCTCGTCAGGTGACATCGCCGTCGTCGACGCGGACGGTTACTACTGGATCGTCGATCGCAAGAAGGACTTGATCATTCGCGGTGGCTACAACGTGTACCCGCGCGAAATCGAAGAAGTGCTGCACGAGCATCCCGCGGTCGCCCAGGTCGCGGTGATCGGC
>JAVRPX010000094.1:0-4686 GCA_032161985.1 Mycobacterium sp. | reverse complement strand
CGTTGAAATGGCTCACGTCGCGCAGTCCGCGGCGCGCGATGCCGTCACCGATGACACTGGATCGGTGAAACCGGGTGTGCCGATCGCGGCACTGATCGCGGCAGCGGCAGTCCTTATAGTCAGCGTCTTGGTGTGGCGCCGGCGCCGGTGAGCCAGCACCAGCGTGAGCGCACCGCACCCACGGTGCCCAAACATGGGGATAGCTCGGCCGCGCGGCGGTCCGGACTGGATCGACTTCTCGCGACGCTAGGCGGCCTGGCCTTGCTTTTCGGTGGCGAACTGGACGCCGAACTCGAGCGTGGACGGCAACTGCAGGCAGGCATCGTCGCCGAACGCGATCTGCACCTGCCCCCTCGCGACAGCCGGGTCACCGAGAAAAACCAGGCCAAAGAAGAACGGGACGTCGAACAAGGCCGCGCACTACGGCAATCCGGCGGCCAGCACAGCTGACGCCTTAATCGCCTCCGGGGACGTCACGCTTCGGCGTCTTTCGAGTCACGCTCGTCGAAGGTGACGTCGATACGCTCAAAGCCTTTGGCGCGCTGGGCTTTTGCCTGTCCGGCGTAGGTCTTGCGGTCACCGCGGGTCAATTCGACGTTGTCGGTGAACGGTGTCAGCAGGGCACGCGGGTAGAGGTGGTCGGTCGCCACCACATTGGCTTCGGCGCACAGCAGCATCGTCGTGGCGATCAGGTACAGGAAAGCCAGCAACCCGAGAACCAGAGCGAACACGCTGTTGGTGGCGCTGGCCGACTTAACGAAGTGCGCGACGTAGACCGCCCCGAACCACTGCAGCAGCTGCCAAACGATCGCCGCCGCTAGCGCGCCGGGCATCACCTGTCGGTACGTCACGTCCCGGGGAGTCGCGACCCGGAACGCGACTACGCACACACCGGCATTGATCAGCACCGCAACCACCACCAGGGCCGCCTTGGCGATGAATCCGAACGATTCCGACGCGCGGCTGACCGCCGACAGGACGGTGGTCGCGATCAGCGCTGAACCGAGGACGAGCAGCAACACCAAACTGCGCAGACGCGATCGCAGCGGATCGGGTCGGTCGTTGCGTGGGACCGCCCACAGCGTTGCCATGGCGTTCTGAACCGCTTGGCCAACCCCGAGGCCCCCGTACAGCGCACCCGTGATTCCGATGACCACCCCGAGCGTCCCTCCATTGAGGCCCTGCGGCTGCCCCAATTGCTCACCGATCACGGGGAACTGCGCGACGGCCGAATGCAGGATCTGCTCCTGCAGCCCGGGATGGCCCACCAGCAGCACTCCGAGAACGGTGGTCAACAGCAGCAGGGCGGGAAAAAGGGATACGAACGCGTAATAGGTGATCAGCGCGGCCAGATAGCTTCCCTGATCGTCGACGTATTTGTAGATGACCGCGATAAGGAAGCCGGCGACGCGGCTTTTCCGCTGTAACCGATCAAGCCAACCCACCATCTCGGGCCTCCGTTGCGCAGCTGCGGTGAACCGCACTGTCCTGCGCATACCCCGGCTGCCTAGCAGTAAATCAGTTATCCGGTCGGTGACGGATCGAAGGCTAAGCGGTGGCCATTGCCCCGGTCTGCAGTTCCCGCAATGCCGTGCGGAGCCCTCGGCGTTTACCGGTGTCGGGATCGACGCCGAAACTGTCCCGCATGCCCTCGCGGATGCGGAATTTCAGCTCCGAGTTCGTTTCGGGCGCGTCATCGGAGGTGGCCTTGAGGAGCTTGTCGGGCAGCGCGAGCTTGAGGATCGTCCAGAACGACTGCATGTATTGCCGGCCAAGGGATCCTGTGGTGTATGGAAGGTCGTACTTGTCGCAGAGCGCTCGGACGCGTTCGCTGATTTCGGCGTACCGGTTGCTCGGCAGATCCGGGAACAGGTGGTGTTCAATCTGATAGCACAGGTTGCCGCTCATAAACGCCATCAGCGGACCGGCACGAAAGTTCGCCGAACCGAGCATCTGCCGCAGATACCATTCCGGTTGAGACTCATTCTCGTACTCTTCCCGGGTGAACTTCTCGGCGCCGTCGGGGAAGTGCCCGCAGAAGATCACCATGTACGACCAGTAGTTGCGGATCAGGTTCGCCACCGCGTTGGCGCCAAGTGTGTGCTTCCAGTTCGGCCCCGTCAGGGCAGGAAAGACGACGTAGTCCTTGCCGACCTGCTTGCCGATCTTCTTTCCAATGATCCGCAGGTCCTTGCGAACCTCCGCCATCGACTTCTCACCTTTGCGGTACTTCGTCGTCTCCACGCCGTGCAGTGCGACACCCCACTCGAACAGCGTGCCCAGCAGCACGTTGTAAACAGGATTGCCGATCATCCACCGCTCCCAGCGTTGATCTCGAGTGAGGCGCATGATGCCGTAGCCGATATCGTCGTCGAGCCCGACGACGTTGGTGTACTTGTGGTGGATGAAGTTGTGCGACTTCTTCCAGTGCACGCTCGGTGATGTGGTGTCCCACTCCCATTCGGTGGAGTGAATCTCCGGGTCGTTCATCCAGTCCCATTGGCCGTGGATGATGTTGTGGCCGAGTTCCATGTTCTCAATGATCTTCGCCGTCGCAAGCATCGCAGTGCCCGCGACCCAGGCCACCTTTTGTTTGCTTGCGAACAAAGCGATTCGGCCGCCAGCGGCCAGCGCCCGCTGCAGCTGAATGGAGCGGCGGATGTAGCGGGCGTCGCGTTCGCCACGCGATTCCTCGATGTCGGTTCGGATCGCGTCCAGTTCCCGCGCGAGTTCCTCGAGGTCCTCGGCGGTCAGATGCGCGTACTGCTTGATGTCGGTGATAGCCATGTTTCCCCTAAACTTTGATGGTGCAATCGCCGGATGCCGTGGAGATGCATGTGTTGATTCGATCGCCTTCGCCGTGCTCATCTCCGGACCTGAAGTCGCGGATGTGCCCTGATTCCAGCGGCAGTACGCACGTCTGGCAGATACCCATCCGGCAGCCGAACGGCATCTGGATGCCGACCTTCTCGCCGGCTTCCAGAAGTGATGTGGCTCCGTCTATTTCAATGCTCTTGTCGGAAATGGAGAAGGTGACGGTGCCACCCTCTCCACCTTTGTCGGTACGAGCGATGGTGAACCGCTCCATGTGCAGGTAGTCCCCCACCCCCGCGTCGCTCCATACGTTCTCAACGTAATCCAGCATGGCGGTCGGACCGCATGCCCACGAGGGCCGGTCCTGCCAGTCCGGCACCACGCTGTCGAGCTGGTCGAAATCGAGGTGGCCATCCGTTTCAGTCAGCTGCAGATGCAGCCGGTAGCTGGACTGCTTCTTCTCGAGCTCACGTAGCTCGTCATGGAAGATCACTGCATCCGCCGACGGTGCCGAATGGATGTGCACAATGTCAGGGCTCTCACCGCGCACCTTGAGTGAACGCAACATCGCCATGATCGGGGTGATGCCACTGCCCGCACTGATGAACAAAATCTTCGGCGGCGGCGGATCTGGCAGTGCGAAGTCGCCCTTAGGCGCGGCCAAGCGAACAATCGTTCCCGGCTTCACACCGTTGACCAGATGCGTGGACAGAAAGCCCTCAGGAGTCGCTTTGACAGTAATGGTGATGCGCTTGTCGTGACGGCGCGGAACCGACGTCAAAGAATACGATCGCCAGTGCCAGCGCCCGTCGATGCGGAGCCCGATGCCGACGTACTGTCCGGGCTGGTACTCAGCAGAAAAGCCCCAACCAGGCTTGATCGTCACGGTTGCCGAGTCCTCGGTTTCGTTCCGCACGTCGACGATCTCGCCGCGAAGCTCGCGCGCCGACCACAGCGGGTTGAGCAGCTTGAGGTAGTCGTCCGGCAGCAGCGGTGTCGTTGCTCTTGCCGCCAAACCGCGCAAGACGTTGATTCTCGGCGTTATGGCGGTGTCGACATTCTCGGCGGGCTTTACACTCCACCGCACCAAGTCACGCAGCGTCGCAGCCACAGTGGACTCCATCTCTCTTCGTGTTTCGGTCATCGTTGGGTGTACACCTGTACACCCAATACCCGTCTGCGTCTGGGTTCACACGTGCGATTCCTGTGGCTGACCCCGACGCGGCGCAACAGCCCTCTCACCGGGTACTTGCGATGTTCGGGCGGGCTATGGCGCCAGGACGGCGCCATACGGTCGCCTGTCCGTGGGGACAAAGCAGCTGGATTCGACTGAGACACACCAGCGATGGTGGTCATTGTCGCGTCGAAGGGGCTAATTCCTGCAGAAATGCAGCTTGAACTGCGATGATTGTTCATCTGCTGCGTTACGTGGTATGCCCGTGTACTGGCAATATGCTTCGGCGTGTTACGCGACGTAACAGTGCTGGGACGTCGGAATGGGGGCAACGGCGTCGATGCCCGGCCACACCTACGAGACTCCGCAGAACGGCTAAGTTCTTCCCCCGATGAGGAGTGACTCGGCGAACTCGGCATCGGCAATCCGGGTCACGCGATGCGCCGACCATCGCCTGAGAGTCATTGTGTCGACTGGGTGGCGGTTGACAGGGTGACCATCGCGGTCAGGTGTCGTGCTGTCGCGGCTAGGCTCGCTCGTGTGGGCGAACCGAGTCGCACGACCGCCGAATTGATCGTCGAATGCCTGGAGAACGAGGGCGTGACGCACGTCTTCGGCATCCCGGGCGAGGAGAACATCCGGTTGGTCGAGGCGCTGTCGAGGTCGTCGATCGACTACGTGCTGACGCGTCACGAGCA